>JAHHRS010000014.1 GCA_020025675.1 Oscillospiraceae bacterium | reverse complement strand
TGCGGCGTTTTTTTGGCGGAGATGAAGAGATTTGAACTCTTGCGCCGGTTGCCCGACCTACCGCATTTCGAGTGCGGACCCTTCAACCACTTGGGTACATCTCCATAAATAAATGTTTTACGCTCCTTAGAAATTCCGGCCGAATTCCATCCTCAGATAATTGTGTGATAAAAATTCCTGTATATAAAATTTTGAAAGTTTCCATTTTATAGACTTTTTATACTGCACGAATTTTTTCTTCACAGTTTAACAATTATATATGATAGACTTGAAAAAATCAAGGTTAATATTTCCCTTGAATAATTTATATAATTTGTGTGAATATTTATATAGGCGTATTGACAGAAATTTGTTTCGGTACTATTATATAGACAAAAAGGAGAGGTGACAGAAATGAGTAAAACTCTATACAGTCTTATGCTTGATGAAGAAGTAGTACATCAGGTGGACGCACTGGCCCACCGTCTTGGAACTAACCGTTCAAGCCTTATAAATCAGATTTTGGCCCAATATGTTGACTACACCACCCCCGAACAGAGAATAAACGACATTCTCTCCGCCATTCAGGAACTTATGGTTCCTTCAAAAGACCTTGTTCCCTTCTTTTCGCCCAATTCATTTTCAATGAGCCTTAAAAGTTCCCTTGAATATAAATACCGTCCAACGGTAAAATATGAAGTAGAGCTCTACCGTGGTGAGAGCGATAGCATAGGAGCACTGTCTGTTGTGTTCAGGACTCAGTCTGCCGAGCTTATTTCCTCCATGACGGAATTTTTCCGGCTATGGAAGCATATAGAGGACGTGCATCTTTACCAGCAGACAGGGCAAAAGCATGAATATGCGCTGTATGACGGCAAATTTATGCGCTCACTTAGTTTCCCTGAACGGGAATGCAGCTCTGAGGAGTTGGCGCAGACCATTTCCGAATATATAAAGCTATTTGACAAGATGCTTAAATGCTGGCTTAGCGGCAGACTTGACGGGCATGAAATTGAAGCCGCTTACTATTCCAATATGATTTCTTCTAAAATCCACATCTAAGGAGGGTCTTTTATGAACGCTCAGAACTTTACTCAAAAGAGCCTTGAAGCCGTGCAGACAGCTCAGGCTATGGCTCAGGAGAACAGCAACAACTATATAATGCCGGAGCATCTGCTGTATGCCCTTGTAGATCAGGACGGCGGACTTATTCCTTCCCTGTTTTCAAGAATGGGCGTTGACTGCAACGCTCTTTTATCCGAGATAGATACAGGCATTGCCGCACTGCCTAAGGTGGGAAACGTTTCCGATGTTTACATGTCACCGGAGTTTAACCGTGTAATGACTGCCGCCGAAAAAGCAGCAAAATCCATGAAGGACGAATATCTTTCTGTTGAGCACCTGATGATAGGCATATTTGCCGCAGCAACTCCCTTTATTAAGCGCTTATTTTCAGACCATGGCATTACCAAATCCGCCTTTACCAATGAACTTTCCAAAGTGAAGTCAGCCCCGGTCACCGGTGATAACCCGGAGGACAGCTACGACGCACTGACAAAATACGGCACTGACCTTGTAAAGCGTGCCCGTGAAAACGAGCTTGATCCTGTAATAGGCCGTGACACTGAAATTCGAAACGTTATCCGTATTCTTTCCCGCAAAACCAAGAACAACCCTGTTTTAATCGGTGAACCCGGCGTAGGTAAAACAGCCATAGCCGAAGGTCTTGCACAGCGTATAGTCCGTGGAGACGTACCGGAGGGATTAAAGGATAAGACAATTTTCTCCCTTGATATGGGCGCACTTATTGCTGGTGCAAAGTACAGGGGCGAATTTGAAGAGCGGCTTAAAGCCGTTTTGGAGGAAATACGCCGCTCTGAAGGGCAGATAATTCTTTTTATAGATGAGCTGCACACCATTGTAGGCGCAGGTAAAACCGAGGGCAGCATGGATGCAGGCAACCTTTTAAAGCCTATGCTTGCAAGGGGTGAACTTCACTGCATAGGTGCAACCACGCTGGACGAGTACAGAAAATACATTGAAAAAGATGCAGCCTTAGAGCGTCGCTTTCAGCCGGTTCAGGTAGATGAGCCTACTTTGGAAGATACCATTTCCATTCTCCGTGGTCTAAAGGAGCGTTACGAAGTTTATCACGGTGTTCGTATTCACGATAACGCCCTTGTGGCCGCCGCCACTCTTTCAAACCGTTACATTACCGACCGTTTTCTCCCTGATAAGGCCATAGATTTGGTGGATGAGGCCTGTGCTCTCGTTCGTACCGAAATTGACTCCATGCCGGCAGAACTTGACGATATACGCCGCAAAATTATGCAGCTGGAAATAGAGGAAATGGCTCTTAAGAAAGAGGACGACAGGCTCAGTCAAGAGAGACTTTCCAAGATAAGGGAAGAGCTTTATAACCTGAAAGACAAATTTAAAGCTATGAAATCCCGCTGGGAACAGGAAAAAGACAGTGTGGACAAGGTTAAGACCCTGAAATCCCAAATTGAGAAGATACACGCCGACATTGAAAATGCACAGCTGCACTATGAGTATGAAACTGCCGCAAGGCTTAAATATTCAGACCTTCCCAAACTGGAAGAAGAACTGAAGGAAGCAGAAAAGCTTTCAGAGGATAAAAAGCAGAACTCAATGGTTCGTGACACAGTAACTGAGGAAGAAATTTCAGGCATTGTTGCAAAGTGGACAGGAATTCCCGTTTCAAAACTTATGGAAAGTGAGAGAGCAAAGATACTCCACCTTGACGACTATCTCCATGAGCGGCTCATCGGTCAGGATGAGGCAGTGCAGAAAGTGACTGAGGCAATACTACGCTCCCGTGCCGGTATCTCCGACCCTAACCGTCCAATAGGTTCTTTCCTGTTTTTAGGCCCCACCGGTGTGGGTAAAACGGAGCTTGCAAAGTCCTTGGCCGCATGCCTTTTTGACGATGAGAAAAACATTATAAGAATAGACATGACTGAGTACATGGAAAAATTCTCCGTTTCCAGACTCATTGGTGCGCCTCCAGGATATGTTGGCTACGATGAAGGCGGACAGCTCACCGAGGCTGTACGGCGCAAGCCCTACTCCGTGGTGCTCTTTGATGAAATCGAGAAAGCACACCCCGATGTTTTCAACATTCTTCTGCAAATTCTGGACGACGGACGCATTACAGACTCTCAGGGCAGGACTGTGGACTTTAAAAATACCATTATTATTCTCACTTCCAACTTAGGAAGCCAGTATCTGCTTGAGGGCATAGACGAAAACGGAAATATAAGTGCAGATGCTCAAAACGCAGTTATGGCAGAGCTTCGCCGCTCATTCCGTCCGGAGTTTTTAAACAGACTTGACGAAACTATTATGTTCAAGCCTCTCAGCAAGGATAATCTGGAAGGTATAATCGAAATTATGCTGGGCGGTCTCAGAGAGAGACTTAAAGAAAAATCTCTCAGCCTAAGTATTTCTACCCAAGCTAAGGAGTATATAATAGACCACGGCTTTGACCCGCTCTACGGTGCAAGACCTTTGAGACGCTACCTGCAAAGCAAGGTTGAAACCCTGATTGCAAAAGAGATACTCCGTGGGGATTTACAGCCCGGCGACTGCCTGAACATTGACTTGCAGAACGGAGAACTGGTTTGCAGATAAAATAAGCTGTTTTACTTCCTGATTTTATAAACATCCAAACCCAAAAACGGAGTGTTTCCCCAAAAAGATACACTCCGTTGTTTTATTGCTTGGCTTTCTTTGACGCCGCTTTCCAGAGCATAAACTGGATAAGAAACGCCCCAAGGGAAATTAAAATTACAGTTTTCCTTGCAGTAAGGGGCTTAAAATACCACTCAAGCTCAGCAGAAATAAAGGCATGGGCACATAGAACCGACACAATTCCTGATATAATATTTCCAAGCACCAGCGCAATAGGATTTTTGAATTTAATACATGTCAGGCACAAAAGCCCCATGCCCGCTGCCAGCAGGGCATACAGCCACATTGTGTCATAGCTCACATCTCCGTAAATTCCCAAAAACGCAAATGGAATACAATAGCCAAACAGCAATAACACTGTTTGACCAGCTTTATTTTTCATGCGTACACCTCTTTCTAAAACATTAAATTTACCTGTAATTTTCAGCCTTGCAGGAATTATAAGCTGAGTGGAAAACAAAGTCAATGCTTTTGATCCGGCTTTTACAAATCCTTTCCATCTACGCACAGAAAGATAAATTTATAAAAAAAGCCTGCCGCCCTCCGATTGCCGGATAGCGGCAGGCTCTCTGCTGTCATCAGATCGAAATTTTATATAATGTGTGTATCCTCAGGCTCTATTATAAGGGAGCATTTATCGCCCACATTATAAATCTTCTTGGTCTTGGGATTTGTGTCAGTGAGCTTCACAAGGGTATTTCCAACCATAACCTGATAATTCTGGTATGAGCCCATGAAGCAGGACAGAGTCACCTGACAGGGAAGACCGCCATCGTCTGCAAGTTTTGCCGATTCCGGCCGTACAACCGCAGTGTAAGCTTTGCCCTTTTCCAGTTTTTCATCAGCTTTAACCTTCATTTCATGGCCTTCCACATTTAGAACAGCCTCCTCGCCGTTTTGCCCCACAAAAATGCCCTTAATGAAGTTTGCCTCCCCTATAAAGTCCGCCACAAATTCGTTTACCGGGTGATAGTAAATTTCCTGCGGTGTTCCCATCTGAGCCACAACGCCCTTATTCATAATTATGATCTTATCCGAAAGTGCCATAGCTTCGCTCTGGTCATGGGTAACATAGATAGCGGTAATTCCCACTCTCTGCTGAATTCTGCGGATTTCAGTTCGCATAGAGACTCGGAGCTTTGCGTCAAGGTTGCTCAAAGGCTCATCAAACAGCAATACCGACGGCTCAATTACAAGTGCCCTGGCCAGTGCAACTCTCTGCTGTTGACCGCCGGAGAGCTGGTTTGTCATGCGTCCTTCCATGCCCGTAAGCTCCACAAGGTCAAGAATATCCATAACCTTTTTGTGTATCTCTTCTTTTGGAAGCTTGCGGAGCTTCAGCCCGTAGGCCACATTGTCAAACACATTGTAATGGGGCAAAAGAGCATAACTCTGGAAAACCATGGCTGTATCACGCTTGTTTGGCGTAAGTGAGTTTATGGGGTCATCCCCCAGATAAATTTCTCCCTCGTCCGGACTTTCAAAGCCTGCAATCATACGCAGGGTAGTAGTTTTTCCGCATCCGGAAGGGCCGAGAAGAGTGATAAATGAGCCGGGTTCAATGTTTATATTTGCATCTTTTACGGCGTAAAAGTCCTTTTTTGTCTTAGGGTCCTGATAAATTTTTGAAATATGCTCCAGTCTTACGCCTTTTTTTACTTTATCCATAGCTCATTCCTCCTTCATTTTTCTGCTTGTGCCAAAGTGTCTGGTTATAAGCTCCATGAGCAGTACAGAGCCGTAGGTTATAATTATTAGTATTGTGGCAAAGGCACAGGCAATGCTGTAAGCACCCTTTTCCGCAAACTCGTTTATCTGGACTGTTATCAGCAAAAACTGAGGTGTCACCAGCAGAATTATGGCGGAAATTGCCGTTATGCTTCGCACAAAGGCAGTCACAAGGCCGCTGAGGAAAGAGTCCTTGATAAGTGGCAGAGTTACGGTCATAAAGACTTTAAAGCTGTTGGCGCCCATGTCGTAAGCCGATTCCTCAATGGATTTATCAATCTGCCGCAGAGCGGAAATTGCACTTCTTGTGCCTGTGGGCAAACTTCTCACCACGAAAACTATAACAAGGATAAGTCCTGTACCGTAAATTCCCTGCATAAATCCTGTATGGAAAAGTCCGCCGGAAAAGCCCCTTATATATCCAACACCCAGAACTGTTCCGGGAACAGCCATTGCAAGCATTGAAACCGCTTCAATAAATCCCTTGCCTCTGAATTTTCGCTTTACAACAAGGTAGGAAATTATCATGGACAGCAGAGCCGTTATAGGTGCTGAAATAAGAGAGAGAGTAAATGAATCTCTGAAAGCCTGCAGGCCCTTATACTTTGTAAACACCTGAGAGAACCACTTGAATGTTAAAGGAGTGAATTTATAGCCCCATGTGGGGAATAGTGCTCCTATGGGTACGCACAGGTACATTATCATTACAAAAAGTGCCACTCCCCCGCATAGTATGGAAAGAGGCCTTGTGACTCCCTTATCCGATATAAGGCTTCTTGCCCGGCTGGCTTTACCTGTAAGGGTAGCGGCGGTTTTAGCCTCAAGGTAATACTTCTGAATAATGAACATTATAAGCGTGATACTTAAAAGCACCACAGCCATAGCGGCTGCGCCTTCCTTGTCATAAGCTCCGGTTATCTGCAAATAAATGGTAGTTGCCAGTGTGTCATAAGAGCCGCCTATGAGCATGGGGTTTGCAAAGTCCGCAATGGACTCAATAAATGTTACAAGAAACGCATTTCCCAAGCCGGGAAGCATGAGGGGCAGAGTTACACTTGTAAATACTTTCATTCTGCCGGCGCCCATGTCTCTTGCAGCCTCCTCAAGAGAGGGGTCAATATTCTTTAAAAGCCCTTTCAGCATCATATAGCAGACAGGGAAAAATGTCAGGCTTTGGACCACAACTATGCCCCAGAATCCGTATACGCTGTTGTCGTATATATGTAGCAGAAAACGGGTAATAAGGCCCGCCTTTCCGAATAACATTATTACAGACAGTGACAGAACAAAGGGCGGGGACACTACCGGCAGAGTGGACACCACCTTGAATAAGCCGCTTGTAAACTTATTCAGCTTTACATATACTTCTACATATGCAAACAACAGCCCCACCGCTGTTGACAGCAGGCCTACCAGCATACCAACTTTCAGAGTGTTCCAAAAGGCGGTACGGAAGTTTGGCATATCTAAAATACGGCGAAATGCGTCAAAGGAAAGTCCGTTAGCTCCGTAAAAACTATCCACCAGCAGAATAGCCAGAGGGTATAGAATGAACAGAGTCAAAAATGTTACTATAAGAACTATTGTGGTCATCATAACGGGGTCTGCCATAAGCTTTTTTCTGTCCAAAGCTTTACTTTGACTTTTAGCCATAGAGACCTCCTTTCTATATACAGAAGGGGGACGGCTTTGCCGTCCCCCTGCCCTTTTTTATTATTATATTTTTTCTTTCAGAATTTACTCGGTCTTAAAACGGTCATCACCGCCGCCGAGAGCCTTCATGACCTCTTCAACATATGTGGTTATATTCTGTTTTGCATCCTCAAAATCGTAATCCATTACGTTCTCAGGGTCAAGGCCGAATTCCTTAGCCTGAGAAGGCTGCTCTGCATTGTCAATAACCAGGAACTGATAGGAGCCGTTCTTAGCGCCAAGCTCAACACATTCAGGAGAAAGGGCATACTCTATCCAGAGTTTAGCGGCATTGGGGTGAGCGCTGCCTTTGAAGATAGCCGTAGCACCAATTTCAAATGAAGTGCCGCTGGAGGGGATAACAAGCTCTATATTCTCGTAGCCGTTATCCACAATCTGGGCAATTCCGTCGTGAAGGAAGCCGATACCCACAACGCACTCGCCGGTGCCGACGTTCTTTGATGGGCCGGACCCGGATTTAGTGTAAACCTCAATGTTCTTGTCAAGGTCTGTAAGATACTGAATACCTTCGTCATGGCCGTACTTCTGAATCATGGTGTTTATAACCAGCTTTGCAGTACCCGCCGTATTGTAGTTGGAAAGCCAGATAAGTCCCTTATACTCCGGTTTAAGCAGATCCTGCCAATCCTTAGGTGCTTCAATATTGAGACGTGCAAGCTCGTCCTTATTCACCATTATGCCGAGAATGCCTTTATAAATGCCGTACCAGTAGCCGTCCTTATCTTTGTACTGATCGCCAAGCAGATGAGAAGCATTAACTGCCTGATATGGCTCAAGAAGTCCTTCCATTGCACATACGTTATATGGGTCAGTTGTACCGCCGAACCAGACGTCAGCCGATGGATTGCCGTTTTCTTCCTCTATCTTTGCCTGAACCTCACCGGTGGACAGACGCTGATAAGTAACGTTTATACCGTAAAGTTTCTGGAAGTTCTCGCAGGCCGCTGCCAGATATTCTTCCTCGCATGAGCCGTAAACAACAAGCTCCCCTTCAGCTTTTGCAGCTTCAATAATCTCAGCCAAAGGATCAGCGTCGGCAGAAGGATCTGCCGGATTATCGGCAGGTGTTTCTGTGGAAGCATCGTCGGGGGGTGCGGTCTCGGCAGGTTTTTCTCCGCAGGCTGCAAGAGAAAAAGCCATAACAGCAGCAAGCAACAAAGCTAAAAGTTTTTTCATTTTTTACCTCCATAAAATTTTTTTCGTTGATACCGGGACGGGAGAAGAATTACGTTCCGGAATTATTGATTTAATTATATAGCTTTTTAATTTTTTGTCAATAAGCACATATATTGATTTGTATATAAATGGGTTTTTGTCTAATTATACACTTTTCTTTAATATTACTATGATTGTGATATTTATTTAACTGTTTCAGGCTGATAATATATCAAAATAACATTAGTTATTTTCCTAATTACATAAGGAACACAAAAAAAACAGGACGTAATTACACGTCCTGTTTTTTGTCAGTTATTATATTTTTTTATTTTTCAGTCAAAGTTCCGACACCTTTTTGCAGTGTGACAGTATAACCGTTTAGATTATACTCTATTGTCATAACCAGAATTTTGCCTTCATCAACAGAGGCTTTTGCCATCTGGACAACAGCGGGAACCTTTGATAGATCCATATCCTCAGTTAAAGTGAAGCCACCCTCATTTCTGAGATACTGAGTGTAAGCAATCATGTCTTCCTGCACAGTATCAGAAGTGTATTCTACATGCTTCTCTGATACTCCGTTTTCAATAGATTTACCTACGCTGACTGCTTTTCTTTCACCCACAATTGCTGTTACTGAACTGACAACATCATCACCAAGTTTGTATTCAGTGTCTTTACCGGCTTTACCTACAGCAAAATTGGCAATTAAACCTACAATTAGACATACTGCAACTATGCTTACTATAACAATAATAGCAGTTTTAAGTACTTTTTTCATATAAATAATTCCTCCTTTATTGAAGCAGATAATTAATTTCCTTTTTTCTCCATTGTTTAATATTATTATACAAAACTTTATGTTCTCAGTCAATATTTATATTACGCTGCTATAATAACTTTTGACGTTATAAAATTTTTTTAAGCTCCTGAAGTGCACCGTAAATTGTTCCTGTATTACAGGAAACTGTGACATTAAAGCCCATATCCAGAACCTGAGGAGCGCAATCAGAGGGTACATATGGGTAATCAGCTTCTCTAAGCATACTCACATCATTCAGTCCGTCACCGCAGCAGACAAGAATTTTCCTGCCCAGTTTATTTGCAAGTCTCCGTGCAGTCCTGCCTTTGCTCACATTTTTCGCCTGCATATCGATTATTCTCGGCATAGCAATATCAACTTCCATAATGTCTCCGTAATCCCGCCGAAGTTCTTCCGCCACTTTTTGAATATATTCCAGTTCATCTTTCGTTCCGCTGTAAAACTGTGCGGCTGTATGGTCATAAAATGTACCGGAAAAAGAGGGTTTTATAAGAGGCATAGGTAATTCCTCTACGCTTATTGTCCTGTGGGATGCACCGAAGAAATCAAGAAATTTTTCCCGCATAGGATTTTCATCAAAAAGGTAGTGATGTTCAACTCCCTGGACCTCCAGCCAAAGCTTTGGAAATCGGTCGTGAAGTTCTTTCACAAGTTTATGTCCGCCGGGTATCTCCTGAGCCTCAATAATCTTTCGGCTGTCACTATCATATACAGCAGCTCCGTTATAAAGCACAAGAGGTGCGTTGATTGGAATCAAATCCATATATTTTCTAAACATTGGCACGCTTCTGCCGGTAGCTACAGTAAAAAGTCCGCCCTCATCCTGAAATTCTCTGATTGCATCTATATTTTTCTGCGGAATCACACTTTGAAAATCGGTAAGTGTACGGTCAAAGTCCGATGCCATTAAAATATCTGAAAATCTTCCCATATTGCACCTCACTGTTTTTATGTTTTAATTATACACACATAAACAAAAAGTTCAAATACAAAAATACATTGTATTAAAACGAAAATCTAATTTAATGAAGGATGCAATTAAATAAAAGTTAACTTTAGGCTTTAAAATACTTTTTCTAACAAATCAAAAATGGGTGTCTATATGAAAATAATATATATTTCCCATATTATAAGAAAAACCCCGCCTCAAAAAATGAAGCGGGGCAAATTTATATATTTATATCCGATTAAACCAGCTCGATAACAGCCATCTCTGCGGCATCACCGCGACGGGCACCAAGACGGCTGATGCGGGTGTAACCACCGTTGCGCTCAGCGTACTTGGGAGCGATTTCATCAAATACCTTCTTGGCTACATCCTCACGGGTGATGAAGCTAAGAGCCTGACGGTATGCGTTCAGATCTTTAGCTTTGCCAAGGGTTATCATTTTCTCGGCCAGAGGAGCTATCTCCTTAGCGCGGCTAATGGTGGTCTCCATACGACCAGCGTCCAGAAAATCTGTGACCTGCTGGCGGAGCATAGCCATACGGGGGGCAGTTGCCTTGCCGAGTTTTCTTGTTCCGGGCATAATTGCGTTTCCTCCTTCTTGAGAGCTTACTGGTTATCCTCGTTTGCCAGAGAAAGACCCATCATAGCGAGCTTATGCTCAACCTCTTCAAGGGACTTACGGCCGAGGTTACGGACCTTGATCATCTCATCCTGAGTCTTATTTACAAGATCCTCCACAGTATTTATATTGGCGCGTTTGAGGCAGTTGAAGCTTCTCACGCTCAGATCCAGCTCTTCGATTGTCATCTTGAGCATGGTATCAGGCTCTTCCTCTTCCTTCTCAACAACGGTAGAGTTGCTGGAAATAGAGTCGGAAAGGTCTGTAAAGAGCGTGAAGTGGTCGCAGAGTATCTTCGCGCCCAGAGAGAGAGCATCACGGGCAGACATGGTGTTATCCGTCCAAACCTCGATGGTGAGCTTGTCAAAGTCGGTCTGGTTGCCCACACGGGTATTTTCAACCGTATAATTGACTTTCAGAACCGGGGTGTAGATGGAGTCCACAGGAATGGTGCCTATGGCCATCTGTGGGTCTTTATTCTTCTCAGCAGACACGTAGCCCCTGCCGTGGTCAAAGACGAGCTCCATATTAAGAGCCCCGTCAGGGCCTAAAGTAGCAATGAGATGGTCTGGATTCAGGATTTCCACCTCAGCGTCAGTCTTAATGCTGCCGGCAGTGACTATGCCCTCGCCGGAAGCTTCAATGTAGACGGTCTTAGGACCGGCAGAGTGGAGCTTTGCGAGAATGCCCTTAACATTAAGGACAATCTCGGTCACATCCTCTTTTACACCGGGGATGGTGGAAAACTCATGCTGTACGCCTGCAATCTTGATGCTTGTGCAGGCATAGCCGGGCAGAGAAGACAGGAGTACCCTGCGAAGAGAGTTACCAAGTGTTGTGCCATAGCCGCGTTCCAGAGGCTCTATGATGTACTTGCCATATGAGGTATCCTGGGGAGTCTCAACGCACTCGATGCGCGGCTTTTTAATTTCGATCATATAGTTATATAACCCTCCTTTTAAGTGATGCGCTTAAATAGCGCTTATGCGGTGATTCAGCTTACCAATTTGAGGGTGTCTTTATTACTTGGAGTACAACTCGACGATGAGGTGCTCTTCAATGGGCAGGTCGATGTCCTCTCTGGCAGGCATAGCAACTACTTTGCCTATCATATTGTTAGCGTCATACTCAAGCCACTTGGGTGCGGGACGGAATGCGTTCGCCTCAATATTAGCCTTGATCTTTTCAATACCGCGGCTGCTCTCTTTAAGAGAAACAACCATACCGGGCTTCACCTGGAAGCTGGGAATATTGACCTTGCGGCCGTTAACGGTGATGTGACCATGGGATACCATCTGACGTGCCTCAGCACGGCTCATAGAAAAGCCAAGACGGTACACAACGTTATCCAGACGGCATTCAAGAATGGACAGCAGATTTTCACCGGTAAGGCCGGAACGACGCTCTGCAATCTCATAGTAACCACGGAACTGGCTCTCCAAAACTCCGTAGAATCTCTTTGCCTTCTGCTTCTCACGGAGCTGCTGGCTGTACTCGGAGTTCTTGGTACGACCCTGACCGTGCTGGCCGGGTGCGTAAGCTCTGCTGTTCATGGCGCATTTGTCGGTATAGCAGCGGTCGCCTTTCAGGAAGAGCTTCTGGCCCTCTCTGCGGCACTGACGGCAAACTGCTTCAGTATATCTTGCCATATTCGTTTACCTCCTTCAATTAGACACGACGACGTTTCGGAGGACGGCAGCCATTGTGAGGAATGGGGGTAACGTCCTTGATCATCGTTACTTCAAGACCGGCGGTCTGAAGAGCGCGGATAGCGGCTTCACGGCCTGAACCGGGTCCCTTTACAAACACTTCAACTGTCTTGAGACCATGTTCCATTGCTGCCTTTGCAGCGGTCTCAGCGGCAGTCTGGGCTGCGAAGGGGGTAGACTTCTTGCTTCCACGGAAACCAAGGCCACCGGCAGAAGCCCAGGAAATTGCATTGCCCTGAGTGTCGGAGATGGTTACCATGGTGTTATTGAAGGAAGAGCTGATATGAACCTGGCCCTTTTCAATGTTTTTCCGCTCTCTTCTGCGGGTTCTGACTTTTTTCTTAACATTTGCCATTATTCATATCCCTCCCTTACTTTTTCTTATTTGCGATGGTGCGCTTAGGTCCCTTGCGGGTACGAGCGTTAGTTTTGCTTCTCTGGCCTCTTACAGGCAGGCCGCGACGGTGGCGAAGACCGCGGTAGCAGCCAATTTCAGTAAGACGCTTAACGTCAAGAGCAGTCTGGCGGCGAAGGTCACCTTCAACAATAAAGTTGTGGTCGATGCACTCGCGCAGCTTTGCCTCATCCTCATCGGTGAGGTCTTTTACTCTGGTATCGGGGTTGATACCGGTCATTTCAAGAATTTTCTTTGCGCTGGTTCTGCCAATACCGTAGACATAGGTGAGACCGATTTCGACTCTCTTGTCCTTGGGCAGGTCAACGCCGGCTATACGTGCCATATACACATTCTTCCTTTCGGTTGTATTTCCGCATTATGCGGGGCAGGGGCTTGATCCCGCCGGAGGGAGTCCCTGTTCCATGCGGGAGTTTTTTATAAGGACAGGCTATAAAACCTTGTCTGCTAAAAATAATTATTTTATGCGATTAACCCTGACGCTGCTTGTGCTTGGGATTCTCGCAGATTACCATGACTTTGCCTTTGCGCTTAATGACTTTGCATTTTTCGCACATGGGCTTCACGGAAGGTCTAACTTTCATTTCATATACCTCCTACTTGCTTCTCCAGGTTATTCTGCCGCGGGTGACGTCATAGGGAGACATCTGAACCGTGACTTTGTCGCCGGGAAGTATCCTGATAAAGTTCATCCGGAGCTTTCCGGAAATATGTGCCAGAATGATGTGGCCATTGCCGATATCTACCTGGAACATGGTGTTGGGCAGGGATTCAACTACCGTGCCCTCGAGTTCGATTACGTCGTCTTTTGCCAAAGTAAATTTCCTCCAAAGTCGGTGTTAGTAATTTAAATATCCTCTGCCATGGTAAGGATCTCAGCCTCGCCGTCGGTGATTAAAATACTGTTTTCATAGTGGGCGGACAGCGATCCGTCCGCTGTTACCACAGTCCAGCCGTTACTTAGCTGTTTCACCTGAGGCCCGCCGATATTAACCATTGGCTCAATTGCAACGGTCATCCCCTTTACAAGTCTTGGGTCCGGTCTCATACCGGCCCGATAGTTCGGGACTTCGGGGGCTTCGTGGAGCTGATGCCCCACGCCGTGGCCTACATACTCACGCACAACGGAAAATCCGTGGCTTTCGACATAGTCCTGAATAGCGGCACCTATATCAGAGATACGATATCCAACCTTGGCAAATTTGAGGCCCTCAAAAAAGCTCTGTCTTGTTACCTCTATAAGCTTTTTTGCTTCCTCGCTAATCTCGCCGCAGGGAACTGTCATAGCGCAGTCACCAACGAAGCCGTGGAGTGTTGCACCCACGTCTACCGAGACAATATCTCCGTCGTGTACTACACGTTTGCCGGGAATTCCGTGAATTATTTCATCATTTACGGATATACACGCACTGCCGGGAAATCCGCCATAGTTTAAAAAGGTAGGATAACCGCCGGACTTAACAATGAAATCATGCACTTGTCTATCTATCTGCTTTGTGGTCACACCGGCACTTACTGCCTGTCTCGCAATACTGCGAGCCTGAGCCGTAAGTTTTCCGGCCTTACGCATCAGTTCAATTTCTCTCGTGGATTTAATATAAATTCTATCGGACATTTTATATACCCAGAGCTTTCCTGATTACGTCGGTTGTTTTTTCAATGCTTGACTGGTTTTCCACAGACTTAAGCTTGTTGCGCTCACTATAAAAGCTTAGCAGAGGCTCAGTCTCCTCATGGTAAGTTTTAAGGCGGGCCTTAACAGTCTCAGGTGCGTCATCGCTGCGAATTTCAAGCTGGGAACCGCAAATGTCGCATATACCCTCAACTTTTGGAGGATTAGAGACAATGTGGAAACTTGCACCGCAGCCATGGCAAGTTCTTCTGCCGGACATTCTTTTAACTATTGTTTCGTCTTCAATTTCTATTGAAAGAGCGCAGTCAATTTCGATGCCCATCTCCTCCATGGCCTTTGCCTGAGGGATAGTTCTCGGCACACCGTCTAAGATGTAACCGTTTTCGCAGTCGGGCTGAGAAAGTCTATCCCTCAAAATCTCTATAATAACAGAGTCGGGGACCAGCTTTCCGGCATCCATGAAGCTTTTGGCTTCAAGACCCACGGGCGTGCCGTCTTTAACGGCCGCCCGCAGGATATTGCCTGTGGAAATTGTTGGTATATCGAGCAGTTTGCTCAGTATTTCTGCCTGAGTACCTTTACCTGCGCCCGGGGCGCCTAAAAGTATTAGCCTCATTTTGAAACTCCTTTTATCAGTCAAGGAAACCCTTATAGTTACGCATAAGCATCTGAGCCTCGATAGCTCTGACAGTCTCAAGCGCAACACCAACAACGATTATAATGGAGGTACCGCCCAGGGAAATTCCGGTAAGAGCGGATGCCTTGCTGAAGTGGGCCACAAGGATAGGCACAACAGCGATAATGGAGAGATAAAGTGCTCCGAAGAGGGTAATCTTATTAAGTACCTTCTTTATAAATTCGCTTGTTGGCTTACCGGGGCGGAAGCCCGGAATGTAGCCGCCGTTCTTCTTCAGATTGTTTGCGATTTCCACCGGGTTAAACTGGATGGTGGAATAGAAGTAAGCGAAGAAGACTATCAGCAGGAAGTAAATAATAGCGTAGGTAATAGATGTGGTGTCAAATGCTCTCATAAACCAGTTGTCCTTGCTTGCTCCGGTAAATGCGGCAATAGTCGCAGGCAGAGACGCAATAGACTGAGCAAAGATTATGGGCATAACGCCGGACATATTTACCTTCATAGGCAGATGTGTGCTCTGCCCGCCGTACATCTTTCTGCCAACAACACGCTTTGCGTACTGGACAGGAATTCTGCGCTCGGCATCGTTCACAAATACGATGAGAACGATTATTGCAAGGGCACCCAGAATCATAAGCAGGAGTACCCACCACTGAAGCTGGCCTGCCATAATGTTGCGAATACTGGTAATAAGACTTACGGGAAGTCTTGAAACAATGCTGGAGAAAAGGATAATTGAGATACCGTTTCCGATACCAAACTCAGTTATCTGCTCACCAAGCCACATGATAAGAGCGGAGCCGGATGTAAAGGTCAGAATAATGACTATAGCCGCCCAGACAGAGCCCTGTGCAGTGGGGTCAAGAAGACCGTTATTCTTCATGAGCATGTAGTAGGCAAAGCCCATGAGAAGGCCGATACCTACGGTAGTATAACGAGTAATGGAAGCGATTTTCTTTTTGCCTTCCTCGCCCTCTTCTTTACTCATACGCTCCAGAGCAGGAATAGCGATACAGAGGAGCTGAATAATAATAGAAGCGTTAATGTATGGCTGAATGGAAAGAGCAAAAATCGTCGCTGTGGAAAACGCACCGCCGGACATAACGTTATAAAGTCCAAGGACGGTATTCTGAAGCTGCTGGAAATAGGTTTGCAGAGCAGCAACATTTATATAAGGTACAGGGATGGCATTGCCGACACGGTAAAGCAGGACTATGAGCAGAGTAAAGAGAATCTTTCTGCGAATCTCTTCAATCTTCCATGCGTTCCGTAAAGTTTCCAGCACTTAAACCACCTCTGCCTTTCCGCCTGCCGCTTCGATCTTCTCTTTCGCGGTTGCGGAGAAAGCAGCAGCCTTCACTGTGAATTTCTTGGTTACCTCGCCGGTACCGAGGAACTTCACGCCATATCTGCACTTGGAGAGCAGGCCTGCATCAAGCAGAGCCTGAACGTCGATTACTGCGCCGTCCTCAAACTTGTCGAGAACCGCTACGTTAAGGCTCTCCAGAGGCTTTGCAAAAATATTATTAAAGCCTCTCTTAGGGATACGACGAGCCAGAGGCATCTGGCCGCCTTCAAAACCTACACGGACGCTGCCGCCGGAACGGGCCTTCTGACCCTTATGGCCGCGACCTGCGGTCTTACCGTTGCCGGTTGCGTGACCTCTGCCCTTGCGCTTATCTACATGGGTGGAGCCGGCTACGGGAGAAAGTTCGTGAATATACATTCTCTTGCCCTCCTTATTCTTCGGTGACCTTGAGCAGGTAGCCGATCTTGGCTATCTTGCCGCGAGTCTGGGGATTGTCGGGCTGTACGGTCACGTTGCCGATCTTGTGCAGGCCGAGAGAGTTGGCAGTAGCGATATGATTATCCAGTCTGCCGTTAAGGCTCTTTTTGAGCTCTATTCTAAGATTTGCCATATTTCGCCCTCCTTAACCCTGAATTTCTTCAGGAGTCTTGCCTCTGACGGCGGCTATCTGAGCTGCGTCACGCAGAGACTTGAGGCCTTCCATGGTAGCGGCAACAACGTTTGCAGGGTTGTTGGTACGCATGCACTTGGTACGAATATCCTTAATGCCGGCTGCTTCAACAACAGCACGGACAGCGCCGCCTGCGATAACACCGGTACCTTCGGGAGCGGGCTTGAGCAGAACACGGCCTGCGCCGAACTCGCCCACGACCTCATGAGGAATGGTGGTTCCGGTAAGAGTAATGTTGCAGATGTTTTTCTTTGCATCCTCAAGTCCCTTGCGGATAGCCTCGGAAACTTCGCTTGCCTTGCCCATGCCGTAGCCGACGCGGCCCTTACCGTCGCCCACTACACAGAGAGCGGAGAACTTTGCCACACGGCCGCCCTTAACGGTCTTGCTGACACGGTTCAGGGAAACTACCTTCTCAACAAACTCAGAAGGAGCCTCGTCTCTGTTGCGGCGATCTCTTCTTTCGTTTTTGTCATTATTGTATGCCATATTCGTTTCCCCCTCTCTTAGAACTTCAGGCCGCCCTCACGGGCGCCCTCAGCAAGTGCCATCACGCGGCCGTGGTAAATGTAACCGCCGCGGTCAAACACGACTTCTTCAATGCCCTTCTGCAGAGCGCGCTCTGCAATAGTAGCACCGACTTTCTTAGCGGCTTCGATGTTGCCGCCGTTTCCTTCAAAGCCCTTCTCAACGCTGGAAGCAGAAACCAGAGTGTTTCCTGCTACATCGTCGATGATCTGGGCATAAATGTTGTTTTCACTGCGGAATACACTGAGACGAGGTCTCTGAGCAGTGCCGGAGATCTTGCCGCGTACTCTCTTATGGCGCTTTATGCGCTGACTTCTGGTATCAGGTCTTTTAATCATTCAGGCACACCTCTCTTTACTTAGCACCGGTCTTGCCTTCTTTGCGGCGGATAACTTCGTAGTCATACTTGATACCCTTGCCCTTGTAAGGCTCGGGAGGTCTCTTGCTACGAACTTCAGCTGCAAACTGGCCAACCTTCTGCTTATCGATACCCTTAATGGTGATGTGGTTTGCGTCGGGAACGTCGATCTGGATGTCCTCGGTCTCACTCATAATGATGGGGTGAGAAAAAGCAACGTTCAGAACCAGGTTCTTGCCTTCCTTAGAAGCACGGTAACCAACACCGTTTATCTCCAGCTTCTTCTCGAAGCCCTCGGTAACACCGACAACCATGTTATTAAGCAGGGTTCTGGTGAGGCCGTGGAGAGAGCGGTTCTCCTTGGTATCGTCGGGACGGGTGACGTGAATAATGTTTTCCTCAATGTTAATGCCGAGCTGAGGTACCATGTCGCGCTCCAAAGTTCCCTTAGGTCCCTTGACGGTGACGTGGTTCTTGCCGCTGACGGAAACTTCAACGCCTGCGGGGATAGTAATGGGTGCTCTTCCTATTCTTGACATTCTGCCGCCTCCTTACCATACAAACGCAAGGACTTCGCCGCCTACATGCTCTTTGCGAGCCTGTCTGTCGGTCATAACGCCCTTGGATGTAGAAATGATAGCAATGCCCAGTCCCTTAAGGACACGGGGCAGCTCGTCGGCACCTGCGTAAACGCGAAGGCCGGGCTTGGATACACGGCGAAGACCGGAAATAGCCTTTTCCTTGCCGGGGAGGTACTTAAGGGTTACACGGATGACGCCCTGAGTACCGTCGTCGATTACCTGATAGTTTTTGATGTAGCCTTCGTTAAGAAGAATTTCAGCTATTGACTTCTTCATCTTGGAGGCGGGTACATCGACGGTTTCATGCTTTGCGCAGCCGGCGTTGCGGATGCGGGTAAGCATATCTGCGATGGGGTCTGTGATCTGCATGGATTTATCCTCCTATATATAGAGTTACCGCTTATGCGGTTCAGGCGGCGAGGTTCCATGCCAATGCCTGATTGGCCATGGCCTTTCGCCATCCTATTGGGCTCATTTTCTGAGCCTGTATTTGCAAGTGCGGGGATCGGCCGCACCACAAATCAGAATAACATAAAATCCTTGATTTTTCAAGGATTTTTCCTTGGTTATTTCTAACAAATATTCAAAATCGAAGAAAAAACCAAGTACCTTTAAAGAGTGCCTTTCCCCGCTGTTAAAATAACAGCAGGGAAGGTTTTGGCTGTCTTAGAAGCTGGCCTTGCGAACTCCGGGGATCTGACCCTTGTAGGCCAGCTCTCTGAAGCAGATACGGCAGATGCCGTAGTTGCGAAGGTAAGCGTGGGGACGGCCGCATATTTTGCAGCGGTTGTACTGACGAGTAGAGAACTTGGCAGGAGCCTGCTGCTTTAAAATCATTGATTTCTTTGCCATTTGTACTCCTCCTTAGTTGTAGAAGGGAGCGCCCATAAGTCTGAGCAGCTCTCTTGCCTCTTCGTCGGTGTTAGCTGTGGTGGTGATTGCAATGTTCATACCACGAAGCTTCTCGATCTTATCGTACTCGATTTCGGGGAAGATGATCTGCTCTTTAAGACCAAGGCTGTAGTTGCCGCGGCCGTCAAAAGCATCGGGAGAGATACCGCGGAAGTCACGAACACGGGGCAGAGCCACGTTGAACAGTCTATCCAGGAACTCCCACATCTTGTCCTGACGAAGAGTGACCTTAACGCCGACTTTCATGCCCTCACGGAGCTTGAAGTTAGCAACGGACTTTTTAGCTGCAGTAGCAACGGCGTGCTGACCGGTTATAGCGGAAATTTCCTTTATAACAGAGTCAAGAGCCTTTGCG
The DNA here is from genome assembly GCA_020025675.1 of Oscillospiraceae bacterium. Lineage (GTDB taxonomy): Bacteria > Bacillota > Clostridia > Oscillospirales > Oscillospiraceae > Limivicinus. The sequence goes on along the minus strand of JAHHRS010000014.1, from coordinate 20,289 downwards.
TTATCTTTGCAGTCACCGCAGCCCACAGAAACAACGATCTTGTCGATCTTGGGGATCTGCATGGTGGACTTGTACTGGAACTTCTCCATAAGAGCAGGAGCAACTTCCTTAACGTACTTTTCTTTCATTCTGGTCATAGTAAGTTATCTCCTTTCTCTTATTTCTTATCGACAAGCTCAGCGCCGCACTTCTTGCAGACACGGACATTCTTGCCGTTAACCAGCTTGTGAGCTACACGGGTAGCCTTACCGCACTTAGGGCAGACAAGCTGAACTTTGGATGCATAGATGGGGGTCTCAACCTTGATAATGCCGCCCTCTTTGCCCTGGCCCATAGGCTTCTGGTGCTTGGTAGCGACGTTAACACCCTCAACAACCACCTTGTGGTTCTTGGGGTCGGCAACGAGAACCTTGCCCTCTTTGCCCTTATCCTTACCGGAAAGGACTAAAACTTTATCGTCTTTTCTAATGTTCATTCTCTTTGCCCTCCATTAAATCACTTCGGGAGCAAGGGACAGGATCTTCATGTATTCCTTGTCACGGAGCTCACGGGCGACGGGTCCAAAGATACGAGTTCCGCGGGGGTTCTTATCACCGGAGTTGATAAGAACGGCAGCGTTCTCGTCGAAACGGACGTAGGTGCCGTCTGCGCGGCGGACGGGTCTGACAGTACGAACGATAACAGCCTTAACGACCTCGCCCTTCTTAACAGAACCGCCTGGAGCAGCCTTGCGAACGGAACAAACTATAACGTCACCAATGCTTGCATATTTGCGTTTGGAACCACCCAAAACGCGAATGCACTTGAGTTCTTTGGCGCCGGTGTTGTCGGCAACCTTCAGATAAGATTCCTGCTGTATCATTTAGGCGCCTCCTTACTTAGCTTTCTCTACGATTTCAACCACGCGCCATCTCTTGTCCTTGGACAGGGGGCGGGTCTCCATCACACGGACGATATCACCCTCGCGGCACTCGTTAAGCTCATCGTGTGCCTTCAGACGGTAGGTCCGGCCTATGATCTTCTTATACTTCTTGTGCGCTACACGGTCCTCAACAATGACGACCACGGTCTTATCCATTTTGTTGGAAACAACCTTACCAACGCGGGTCTTACGGGAAGTAGTTCTTTCTTCAACCATTATTCCTTACCTCCTCAATTCTGCTTCTCGCGCAGTACGGTCTTGACGCGAGCGATATCACGGCGCATGGCAGAGATCTTGGTGGGGTTGTCAAGATGATTAGTGGCATGCTGCATACGAAGCATGAAGAGATCCTTTTTCATCTCAACCAGCTTGGTCTCCAGCTCGGAGACGGACATGTTACGTATTTCGTTTGCCTTCATCTTATTCACCACCGTTCTCAGACTCGGAGCCCTTCACGACAATCTTGGTCTTGATGGGCAGTTTGTGGCTGGCAAGGCGGAGAGCTTCACGGGCGACCTCTTCGGAAACGCCTGCAATCTCAAACATCACTCTGCCGGGCTTAACGACAGCAACCCAGTACTCAGGAGAACCTTTACCGGAACCCATACGGGTCTCAGCAGGCTTTGCAGTAACAGGCTTGTCGGGGAAAATCTTTATCCATACCTGGCCGCCACGCTTGGTGTAGCGGGTCATGGCTATACGGGCAGCCTCTATCTGGTTGGAGGTAATCCAGCCGGGCTCAGTAGCCTGAAGGCCGAACTCACCGTAAGTGACAGTGTTGCCGCGGGTAGCTTTACCCTTCATACGGCCGCGCTGAACTCTGCGGTATTTAACTCTTTTAGGCATTAACATTAGTTGTTGCCTCCTTCCTTAGCGGGAGCTGCGGGGCGGGGGTTGCGAGAGCCCTGATTCTGAGGTCTCTGGCCATAGCCGCCGTTGTTGTTGCGGTTATTATTGTAGCCGCCCTGTCTGCGGTCATCTCTGCGCTCACCGTTGTTGCTGCGGTGGTCACGGTTGAAGCCGCCTCTGCGATCGTCTCTTCTGCGGTCACGACGTCTATCGTTGGGCTTGGAGAGATCCATGGTACGGGGAGTGGTTCTCAGGGTCTGGGAAAGGACTTCGCCTTTGTATATCCAAACCTTAACACCTATACGGCCGTAAGTGGTATCGGCCTCGGCAAAGCCGTAGTCGATGTCAGCACGAATAGTCTGAAGGGGAATGGTTCCCTCGTGGAAGCACTCGGAACGGGCAATTTCAGCTCCGCCCAGACGGCCGCTGCACATAACCTTGATGCCTCTGGCGCCCATTCTCATGGCACGTCCCATAGCATTCTTCATTGCGCGGCGGAAACCGATACGCTTCTCCAGCTGCTGAGCAATGTTCTCTGCCACCAGCTGAGCGTTAGTGTCGGGGGTACGAACTTCAACGATGGAGATTGCAACGGGCTTGCCCAGCATCTTCTCCACTTCCTTGCGGATACGCTCTATCTCAGCGCCGCCCTTACCGATAACAACACCGGGTCTGGAGCAGTGGATATAGATACGAACCTTGGCGGAATCACGCTCTATCTCAATGGTGGGAACACCGGCGGAATAGAGGGTCTTTTTGAGGTACTGGCGGATCTTGTAGTCCTCGACTATCAGATCACCGACCTTATCTTCTCTGGCGTACCATCTGGACTCCCAGTCTTTGATGACGCCTACACGCAAACCGTGTGGATTAACTTTCTGTCCCATAATTCTGCCTCCTTCCCTTATTCTTTCTCAGCCACTTCAACAATAATGTGGCTGGTACGCTTATTTATACGGTACATACGTCCCTGAGCTCTGGGCATACCCCTTTTGAGAATGGGGCCGCCTGTTGCGTAGGTCTTGGAGACATACAGCTTCTCAGGATCCATTTCAAAGTTATTCTCGGCATTGGCCATGGCGCTCTTAAGCACCTTGATTACCAGTTCGCAGCCCATTTTAGGGGTGTGCTCAAGAAGAGCCATTGCGTAATCGGCCTTCTGTCCGCGAATCATCTTGCAGATAAGTTCAGCCTTGCGGGGAGAAATACGGGCGTATCTGTGCTCCGCACGGGCTATTTTCTTTTCGTCCATTCTCTCTCCTCCTTACTTACCGGTCTTGCTGCCGGCATGTCCGCGGAAAGTACGGGTGGGGGCAAACTCGCCCAGCTTGTGACCAACCATATCCTCAGTGACATACACGGGAACGTGACGACGGCCGTCATGGACAGCGATGGTGTGTCCTACAAAGGACGGGAAAATAGTAGAGGAACGGGACCAGGTCTTAATGACCTGCTTTTTGCCGTTCTGGTTCATCTCGTCAACTCTCTTAAGAAGCTCGGGAGCGGCGAAGGGACCTTTTTTAACACTTCTGCTCATTAACTTTTCCCTCCTTACTTTTCATTGCGGCGCTTGACTATGAACTTATCGCTGCGGTTCTTAGTCTTGCGGGTCTTATAACCGAGAGCGGGCTTACCCCAGGGAGTAACAGGCCCGGGCATACCAACAGGGCTCTTACCTTCACCACCGCCGTGGGGGTGGTCATTGGGGTTCATGACAGAACCGCGGACGGTAGGACGAACGCCCATGTGACGTTTACGACCGGCCTTACCGATGTGGATATTGGCGTGGTCAATGTTGCCGACCTGGCCTATAGTAGCAAAGCACTCAAGTCTTACCTTGCGGAACTCGCCGGAAGGCAGTCTCAGAGTAGCCATGCCGTTTTCCTTAGCCATGAGCTGTGCCTCAACACCGGCGGAACGAACCAGCTGTGCGCCCTTGCCGGGGTAAAGCTCAATGTTGTGGATAAGGGTACCCACAGGAATATTTGCAAGAGGCAGAGCGTTGCCGGGCTTAATGTCAGCGGAGGCGGAGGAGAGGATGGTATCTCCGGCCTTCAGGCCGACAGGAGCAAGGATATAGCGGCGCTCGCCGTCTTCATACTCGCAGAGAGCGATGAAGGCGCTGCGGTTGGGGTCGTACTCCAGACGGAGGACCTTTGCGCTCATATCCATCTTGTTGCGCTTGAAGTCGATTATACGGTACTTCTGGCGGTTACCGCCGCCCTGATGACGGACGGTTATACGACCGTAGCTGTTACGGCCGGAGTTCTTCTTCTGAACCTCAGTCAGGCTTCTTTCGGGCTTAACGTGTTTTTCAACGCCGTCAAAGCCGGAAACAGTCATCTGTCTTCTGGAGGGAGTAGTAGGTCTGTAAGTTTTAATCATTCTTTATTCCTCCCTTAAACCATGCCTTCAAAAAGCTCGATGTCCTTGGAATCGGCGCTGAGTTTAACAACAGCCTTTTTCCAGGCAGCGGTCTTACCCATGGGGTAGGCACCGGTGCGCTTCTGTTTGGGGTGGACGTTCTGGGTGGTGACTTTGATAACGGTGACGCCGAAGATTTCCTCAACGGCTTTCTTTATCTCAATCTTGTTAGCGTCCTTTGCGACCTCGAAGGCGTACTTCTTAATGTCCAGGTCCTCCATGGACTGCTCGGTGATGATAGGTCTAATAACGATATCGTATGCGGTCCTCATCAGGCGAACACCTCCTCAATCTTAGCAAGTGCAGCCTTGGAGACTACCATCTTGCCGCTGGTGAGTATCATGTAGGGGCTGAGAATGGTGGCGGTGGTGGTGGAAACGCCCTCAATGTTGCGAGCGGACTTAACAACCTTCTCTTCCACGTTCTCGGTAACTACAAGAGCCTTGCCCTCAATGCCCAGATTTTTCAGAAATCCGGCGAAGGCCTTGGTCTTAATCTCATCGACGTGCAGATCGTCGATGACGTAAATCTCATTCTCTGCTGCCTTAACGGACAGAGCAGACTTGAGAGCTATACGCTTCACCTTCTTGTTGAGGGTGTAGCTGTAATCTCTGGGTTTGGGAGCAAAAGCTACGCCGCCGTGGTACCATACAGGAGATCCTGCGTAACCGGCGCGGGCGCGGCCGGTGCCCTTCTGACGCCAGGGCTTTCTGGTGGTGTAGGAAACTTCACCTTTTGTAAGAGCGCTCTGTGTACCCTGACGGCAGTTAGCAAGGTGATTCTTGACGCTGTCGTGCAGGACGCTCTTGTTCGGCTCGATGCCGAATATGGCCTCGGAGAGCTGGATCTCACCGATCTTCTCGCCTGCCATGTTGAATAAATTAGCTTTAGGCATTTATGCTGCTCTCCTTTCTTTACTTCTTGCGGGAAGCCTTCTGGGGGTTTGCACGACCGGAAGCCTTCTGGGGGTTGAGGCTGACAGCTGCGGCTGCGCCCTTCTTGATGGGCTGAGTCTTGACTGCATCCTTAATGTAAACAATGCTGCCCTTGGGGCCGGGGACGGCGCCGCGGATAGCGATCATGTTGAGCTCAGGATCAACCTTTACGATGTCCAGGTTCTGAACGGTAACCTGCTCTGCACCCATGTGGCCTGCCTGCTTCTTTCCGGGAAGAATACGGGAGGGAGAAGCGGAGGAGCCCATGGAACCTGCATGTCTGTGAACAGGGCCGCCGCCGTGGGTCATAGGAGTACGACCCTGACCGTAACGCTTAACGGTACCTGCGTAACCTTTACCCTTGCTGGTGCCGGTGATGTCCACCTTCTCGCCTTCGGTGAAGACGTCGGCCTTAACAACATCGCCAACATTCAGTTCGCTGTTTTCAATGCGGAACTCTTTCAGGTGCTTCAGCATGCCTACGCCGGCCTTTTTCAGGTGGCCCAGCTCAGGCTGAGTGAGTTTCTTCTCGGTTACTTCCTGGTAACCGAACTGGACGGCTTCATAGCCTTCCTTTTCTTTAGTCATCTTCTGGACGACTACACAGGGGCCGGCTTCGATAACGGTCACAGGGATGACCTTACCGGCCTCATCGAAGATCTGCGTCATGCCGACCTTCTTGCCGATGATGGCTTTCTTCATTATATATCCTCCTATTGGTTATTGGTTGCGTCGCATAAGTCTTTGCTCAGTGGCTCGCAACTTAACCCGTCCGCATTCGCAAGTTACGGACTGTGGGTTATTAAAATTGTGGGTTGCGGGGGAATGGGTTAATTGGGTTTTGGCTTAGAGCTTGATCTCGATTTCAACGCCTGCAGGGACTTCAACATTCATAAGAGCCTCAACGGTCTTCTGAGTGGGAGCCATAATGTCAATAAGGCGCTTGTGGGTGCGGCGCTCAAACTGCTCACGGCTGTCCTTGTTAACATGGACAGAACGGAGAATAGTGATTATCTCGGTCTTGGTGGGCAGGGGGATAGGGCCGGAAACCTTAGCGTCGGTGCGCTTTGCAGCCTCGACGATGATTTCGGCAGCCTTGTCGATGAGCTGATGGTCGTAAGCCTTAAGGCGGATACGGATCATGTTCTTGTTTGTGCTTGCCATGTGGTTTTCTCCTTTTCGTACGTTTTTCTTTTCTGCGGCTTTCGCCGCCAAATACTATGCGTACGGATGAAATATTCCTGTACACACAACCGTGCGTATCAGTCCGTGTCCGAAAAACAAACCGGCCAAACAGCCGGTCTGACTCCGTCCGCGCGATATACGCGTGTATCGGAATAATTTCAGCCGCCCGATTTCGCGCCGGAACTCCGACGCCGGACATACTCCACGAAAGTTACCTCAGTATTCTGAGCAATCTCCCGCTTCATCGCATAATACGCTGGTGCTCTCGCACACGCGCCTAGATAATATATCAATAAAATGTCGCCTTGTCAAGGGTTTTTACGCTTATTCTTTCAAAGTTTTTTACTTTTTTTGTCGGCAATTGTCAAACTTGATTTTGCAGTGTCTCCATGTTAAAATCAATAGTAAAAATAAGCTGGGAAAAGGTATTTTAGAGCAGGGAGGCAAGAATTTTATGACACCCAATATCGAGAGCGGAAAGAGGCTTTTTTCTGCCTTTCTTCTTATTTTATTTATAACTGTGCTTGGATTTAATTTTCTCACGCCCATGTTAGCGGATGATTATTCATATTCCTTTAGTTTTCAGACAGACAACCGCATAGAGCATGTATCGGATATTTTCCCTTCCATGGCCGCCCACCGGCAGATAATTAACGGCCGGGTGATTCCCCACACGTTTGTGCAGTTGTTTTTATTAATGCCGAAATTTGTTTTTAATATAATTAACGCCCTAAACATCGTGCTTTTGGCTGTTTTAGTGTCTTCACTCTTTAGAGGGAATTTCCGAAAACGCTCCCTTCTGTGCCTTTGCGGAGCTTTTATGCTGTGGAACTTTACTCCTGCCTTTGGGCAAAACTTTTTCTGGCTGGACGGCGCTGTAAATTACAGCTGGGGAATAAGCGTTTTTCTGATTTTTTTATTTCCGTTTATCAGGGACTATCTGGGAAGGGAAAAAACTGTTTCCCCAATTTGGATGCTCTTATCCGTCCTCTTTTCTTTTATAGCAGGCTCATGGTCTGAAAACGGCTCCATTGCCGCCATCTTTGCAGCCCTCTGCCTGAGTGTATTATTATATAGAAGAGAAAAAAAGTTTTCCATTTTCCGTCTGTTGTCTCTGCTCTCAGCCATTGCGGGTTTTGTGTTTTTGATGAGTGCCCCTGCCACTGCAGGAAGAGCCGGAGAAATGAATTTCTCTGCTCTTGCCGCCAGTTTGAAAACGGTGGTAAGTGAGAGCAAAAAAGTGCTCCTCATACCCTATGTTATTTACGCTTTGACTTTTTTCATGGCCTTCCCCTCCAAAGATAAGAAACGGCTTGCACTTTCCTTTATTTTCTTCCTCTCAGGTCTTGGTTCTCTCTGTTCCTTTATTTTCGCAAACTACTTTACTGCACGGCATTTCTGCGTAACCATTGTAATTACAGTAATTGGCTGCCTTATAAATTTTGAGCTGATTATGGATATGGGAAGCAAAAGGCTGGTTCAGGGCTTTACTATTGCATGTGCTGTGGTCTTTGCATTTAACTTTGTTTTGGGTGCCTTGGATACATTGGTCATATTCGGAAAGTCCGTAAAACGTGAGCAGCTCATAGCAGAGGCCATCGGCAGAGGTGAAAAAAGCGTCTGCGTTGAAGCATACCAGCCCTTCACACCGTACAGCGGAGCATACGGTCTTGAAGACCTGTATCCCGACCCTCAGAGCGATACATGGCCAAACGTCAGCATAGCCAAGTACTACGGGCTTGAGACCGTTGAGGGATATTACCCATAATTTAAAAATAGTATTAAAAATGAGCGCATAAAATGCGCTCATTTTTTCTGACCTTCAAGTTTTAAATTTTCCAGCTTTTTCTCCAGCTCCTCCGCTTTGCTCAGCAGTTCCCTGCCCTCTTTTAAAAGCAGTTCGCCTGCCGCAGTCAGACCTGTAACTTTGTTTCCACGGTCAAAAAGCCGTAAGGAAAGTTCAGTCTCCAGCGCAGTTACGGCACGGGATGTGGTGGAATGGCTTATGTAAAGCTTTTTAGCGGCCTTTGTAAAGCTTCCGCTCTCCGCAACAGCCACAAATATTCTGAGCTGTTCCAATTCCATTTCTCAGTAATTAAATGTATGGGGTAATAGCTCAGAGAGCTTGTAGCTCACATATCTGTCGCCTGCCTTGGCGCAAAGAACCTCCATATCGGGAGAAAACTCCGCCAAAAACTGGCGGCAGGCACCGCACGGCGTACACCAGTTTTCACTGTCGGCGTAGATTGCTATACGGCGGAAGCTGCGCTTTCCCTCGCTTACGGCCTTACAGCAGGCGGTACGCTCGGCACATATGGTACTTCCCAGAGCGGCATTTTCCACATTGCATCCGGTGAAAACCGAACCGTCATCGCACTCGATTGCCGCCCCAACAGAAAAGCGGGAATAAGGCACATAGGCGTTGAATGATGCCTTTTTTGCCATAGACATAAGTTCTCTGTCAGTCATTTTGTATCCTCCCCATTAGATTATTTAAATAATTAAAATTATTAGTCAAGCATTATCTCCCAATCCTGGAAATTATACAGAGGATTGCCGGCATTTGCTTCAATACCCTTTATAACGCCGCGGTGGCTTATTAGCTGGTGTTTCTCAAAGCCTATGGTTATAAGTGAGCCCGTACTGCGGCATATATAGTCACAAAGCTTATAATATGCGTCTGCTCTGCCCATATCTCCTGCGGCCAGATATTCGTTTATAAGCTCTACATAGCTTTTGTCATTGGAACCGGTATAATTTATGTTTGTGGTAACGACAGGCTCATCCTTTTTCTTAGGCTCCGGTCTGGGCTGAAGAAGCTCCGTAAGGTCAAAGTTATTGCGTAGCTTCACCTCTCCGTAATACATATCGAATTCGCCTTTTTCCAGCGCCTCCAGATATTTTTCCCAGGTAAGCTCTTTAACATTCACTTTTACGCCTATCTTCTCCATATCGTCTGCAAACCGGTTCACCACTCCGCCCTTTGCCGAGCTTCCGGAGCACACAAGGAAGTTTATCTCCACATCCTTTCCGTTACCGGAAAGAAGCTCAAGGTATCCGTCATCATCATAGTCCCTGAAACCCATATTTTCAAGTATGGCTTTGCACTTTTCCAAATCATACCGCATCTCATTGTTCAGCGCATCCGGGTAGATGTCACATGTAGGGTACATGGGTATGGCACTTGCAACGCCGTTCTGGTGCAGAAGTTCCACGAAGTAGGCTCTGTCGAAAGCATACTGCATGGCAACTCTAAAGGTGTTCATTGAACCCAGAGGATTTTTTTCGTTAAATGCAACATAATGCATATTTGTGGTAGAATATTTATGCACCTCATTTGTAGATGCAAAGCCAAGGCTTGTATAGCTTGACGGATCGTTAATAACTATGTCTATAAGAGAGTCCTCATAGGCAATTATTTTTTTGTCTGCTTCAGAATATTCCTTTAAATATATTCTGTCTACGGGAAGATTTTCATAGCCGGGATAATACTCGCTTGCTTTCAGCTCGTTTAATTCCGTTTTGGGTGCTGCATCTTTTCCGTCGGATTTTTTGTCGCCCTCAGTCTCCACCGGTGCAACTTCACTGCGCACAAAGGTGTAAGGTCCGCTTCCCATAGGCGGCTTATCGTTAAAGCTTCCTGATTTTATGACAGGCAGATTTAAAAGCTTATAAAATTGAGTGTCGGCAATGCCCAGATTTATAATGAGACTGTCCTCAGTGGCACTTATTCCCTGCACACTGGCAAAACGGCCTCTGTAACGGTCGGAGTTAACGGCTCTGTTCATTGTGTAGCTCAGGTCTTTTCCGGTGACGGGAGTTCCGTCATGGAAAAAATGCCCCTCTTCTACCCCAAAAGTCCAGGTTTTACCGTCCTCAGACACTTTTCTTGTAGCAATAATGCCGTTATGGTCATTTTCCTTATTTTCGATAACGTTAAAATCATTGTCCAGTTCCAGCATATTTTCGTATACAAGAGCGCAGATAAGCTGGTTTGAATGGTCGGTTGCAATAAGAGGATTTAGGCTGTATTTTTTATTAACGTTCAATGAAAACACATTGTCCGCAGCATTAGCCCGTACAACGTCATGTGCTCCGTTGGACTTAGGAATTTCTTCCATGGGGTCTGTTTTTTTCATTCCATCGCAGGCACTCATCATAAATAGCATAGAAAGTGCCATAGTGAGAGCCGTGACTTTTTTAAGAAAGTTTTTCATAATTTTCACCTTAGAGTTATAAATGAGGCCTGACTTCCTCTTAAACCTTTGGTATATCTGTGAGACCAGTATTTTTCATGGGCGCACATGGTGCATTCATCTGAGACATCAATATTTTCTTCCTTTAAACCCAGAGCAATCAGTCTCCGCCGATTTGCCTCTCTAAGATCAACCAAAGTTTTGCCGTTCTCTTTTTTACTGAAAATTCCCTTTGTGTCACCCTTTAGGTATTCGGTCACTGCCTGGGGAACATCGTCATCCGTCTCGAAACAGCAAAATCCGATAGCAGGCCCGATAGCGGCGTGAATATTACGGGGGTTTGCCCCCAAAACCGTCATTTTTTCAATGGCATTTTTGAGTATATCCCCGACAGAGCTGCGCCAGCCGCAGTGTATTGCGCCCACAGCCTTGTTTTCCTCGTCCCAAAGCAGTACCGGCACGCAATCGGCAGTAAAGCAGAAGATAGGCAGATTTTTTTCTCCCGTCACAATGCCGTCTGCCTTATAGGGAACTTGGGACATGCAAACATGCTTATCTTTTGCCGTCACTATACGCACTTCATTTTTATGTACCTGATTTGTAACCACGCAGCCGTCAATGGAAGCTCCTGCAAGCTCCGCTGCACGGCGGTAATTTTCTCTCACTCTATCAGGTACATCGCCTCTATTTGACCCCAGATTCAGGCTGGCAAAGGGGCCCTCGCTCACTCCGCCCCATCGGGTGAGAAAGCCGTGGTGCGCCCCTATTTTTTCAGAGCGCATGTATACTATTTCTTTGTATTTTTCTTCGATAAATGCCATTTTTACCTCTGTGATTATTTATTTTTCAAATCTGCCGCAGCATTCCTTATATTTAAGGCGTCTGCTTCCGTCTGCTTTCATCTTTCCGCAGGGGCATGGGTCGTTGCGGCCCGGCTTTTTGGCTTTCTTCACAGGCTGCTTTTTCTGACCGTCACTGCCTGCATCAGCAGCGGCGTTGCGGGCAACCGCCTTTCTCTCAATAGGATTTTCCCTTCTGACCTGAACGGTGAATATGCGGCGCACTGTCTCTTCCCTTATACCCTGAACCATGGCCTCGAACATGTCAAAGCCTTCCTGTTTGTAGGCATCTATGGGTTTAACAGCACCATAACCTCGGAGGCCTATTCCCCTCTTAAGTTCTGCCATGCCGTCTATATGGTCCATCCAGTACTCGTCTACAACACGGAGCATTACCACCCGCTCGATTTCTCTCATAAGAGGTGTGCCGTTTACCATGCCGAAAAGCTTTTCCCGCTTCTCATAGGCATCTTTTGCAATGCTGAATACTGCCTCGCTTATATCCTCGCTGTCCGTCTTTTTTCCCAGAGACTCTATACTGACGGCATCCTTTGGTAAAAACAGCTTATAGAAGGGCAGCAATACCTTGTCCAGCTCCTCCTGAGTTTTAACAGGCATACCCCGCATTCCGTCGGACACGGTAGTGGAGACAAATTGCTTTGTCATGCCCATTATCTGCTCTTTCAGATCCTCCCCGTCAAGGACTTTCTTTCTCTCACCGTAGATTATTTCACGCTGTTTGTTCATAACATCGTCGTATTCAAGTACGGTTTTTCTGGTCTGGAAGTTACGGCTTTCAACGGTTTTTTGAGCCTGCTCAATAGCGCCGGAGAGCATTTTTGCATCAAGAGGCTGATCCTCTTCGATCTTCATAGTCTCCATAAGGTTCATTACCCGCTCAGAGCCGAAAAGCCGCATAATATCGTCTGTCATGGCAAGATAGAAGCGGCTCTCGCCGGGGTCTCCCTGACGTCCTGAACGGCCTCGGAGCTGGTTATCTATACGTCTGGATTCGTGGCGCTCGGTGCCCAAAATGAATAAGCCGCCGGCATCCCGGACCTTTCGGGCTTCTTCTTCAATAGAGTCCTTAAACTCAGCCAGCTTTTCCGCATAAAGCTTTCTTGCAGTAATTATATCCTCATTATCGGTTTCTGCATGCCCGGTAGCCTCAACTATTACGGTATCATCATAGCCTGCCTTGCGCAGTTCCTTTTTAGCCAGAAATTCGGCATTGCCTCCCAGCACTATATCTGTTCCTCGGCCGGCCATATTGGTTGCTATTGTCACAGCACCGAATTTACCCGCCTGGGCAACAATATCTGCTTCCTTCTCGTGGTACTTTGCATTCAAAACAGTGTGAGGAATACCTTTTTTCTTCAAAAGAGCTGAAAGCTCCTCACTCTTTTCAATGGAAACAGTACCTACGAGAACAGGCTGTCCCTTTTCGTGGCACAGGGCTACCTGCTCAATTATGGCTTTGTTCTTCCCGCTTTCGTTTTTAAAGACAACATCCGGGTGATCAATACGGATAACCGGCTTATTTGTGGGTATCTCCACAATGTCCAGCTTGTATATTGTTCCGAACTCCTCCGCCTCGGTGACGGCAGTACCGGTCATACCGGAGAGCTTGGGGTAGAGTCTGAAATAGTTCTGGAAGGTAATGGTGGCAAGGGTCTTATTCTCTTTCTGCACATCCACGTGTTCCTTGGCCTCAATGGCCTGATGAAGCCCTTCGGAATAGCGTCTGCCAAGCATAAGGCGGCCTGTAAATTCATCGACTATGATAATTTCACCGTCTTTGACGATGTAATCAATGTCCTTCTTCATAACGCCATGGGCACGGAGAGCCTGATTTATATGGTGGCTCAATGTGGCGTTTTCAATATCTGCCAGATTTTCAAGGCCGAATGCCCGCTCTGCCCGCTCAATGCCGCGAGCTGTCAGAGTAGCTGTCTTGGCCTTTTCGTCCACGATATAGTCGGCATCTATATCCTCGTCTTCCTCTTCCTTCTCGTCCACACTGGTGTAGACCGCTTTTTTAAGTCTCCGCACAAAATCGTCTGCCTGACGGTAAAGGTCTGTGCTCTCATCACCCTGACCGGAAATAATAAGCGGAGTTCTGGCCTCATCTATGAGTATGGAGTCCACTTCATCAACGATTGCAAAAAAGTGGCCTCTCTGAACCATCTGGCTTTTGTAGAGAGCCATATTGTCACGGAGATAGTCAAAGCCCATCTCGTTATTAGTACCGTAGGTAATATCGCAGTTATAAGCCGCTCTGCGCTCTTCCTGATTCAGATCGTGGACAATAAGACCCACGGTAAGGCCAAGAAAACGGTAAACCTTTCCCATCCACTCGCTGTCACGGCGGGCCAGATAATCGTTGACGGTGACAATGTGTACACCCTGGCCTTTAAGAGCATTCAGGTACGCAGGGAGCACTGCCACAAGGGTTTTGCCTTCACCGGTTTTCATTTCCGCTATACGTCCCTGATGTAGCACTATACCGCCTATGAGCTGCACTCTGAACGGCTTCATTCCCAGTACACGCCATGCGGCTTCTCTTGCAACTGCAAAAGCCTCGGGCAGAATATCGTCCAAAGTCTCGCCCTTATTTAAACGCTCTTTGAATTCATCGGTTTTTGCACAAAGCTCAGCGTCACTGAGTTTTTCCATGGTGGGTTCCAGTTTTTCAATCTTATCTGCAACCGGATATATTTTTTTAAGTTCCCTGTCGGAATAACTGCCGAAAATTTTATTAAAAAGTCCCATTTGTAAACGCCTTTCATGGAATTCAAAATAATATATATAGTTTTGCAAGGTTAATTATATCATAAAGAGTTTCGGAAAAAAAGCAAAAAATTGATACACTGAAAAAATTCAAAGAAAAAGTAAATTTTACTCTGATTTCTCCTCTTGTTAGAAAGCACTATCTATGCTAAAATACTAATTCGTAAAAATAAAGAGAGCATGGGGATATATATTATGACAAAACTTGGATTTGATAACGAAAAGTACTTGAAGCTCCAGTCTCAAAAAATAAAAGACCGTCTGTCCTTCTTCGGGGGTAAGCTGTATTTGGAATTCGGCGGCAAGCTCTTTGATGATTTTCACGCCTCAAGAGTTTTGCCCGGTTTTAAGCCCGACAGCAAAGTCAGTATGCTGCTGGAAATTAAGGATGTGGCGGAAATAGTCATCTGCATATCTGCCGATGACATTGAGCGTAGTAAGCGCCGGGGCGATTTGGGTATAACCTATGACGAGGATACCCTGAGACTTATTGACGCTTTCCGCGGTCGGGGACTGTATATCGGCAGTGTGGTGCTTACCCACTATCGGGGTCAGGCCATAGCAGACCAGTTTATAAAACGTCTGGAAATGCTTGGAATAAAGACATATAAGCATTATATAATCCCGGATTATCCTTCTAATATTCCCCTCATAGTTTCAGATGACGGTTTCGGAAAAAACGATTATATAGAGACCGAGAGAAGTGTGGTAGTTGTTACAGGTCCCGGTCCCGGCAGCGGCAAAATGGCCACCTGTCTCAGTCAGCTTTACCATGAGCATAAACGGGGTATTCGCGCCGGCTATGCAAAATTTGAGACCTTCCCCATATGGAATCTTTCTTTAAAGCATCCGCTGAACCTTGCATATGAGGCCGCCACAGCAGATCTTGACGATGTAAACATGATAGACCCGTTCCATCTTGATGCTTACGGAGAAACTGCCGTAAACTACAACAGGGACGTGGAAATCTTCCCCGTGCTTGATGCCATGTTTAAGCGCATATACGGTGACAGTCCATATAAAAGTCCCACCGATATGGGCGTTAATATGATAGCAAGCTGCATAACCGATGATGAGGTATGCAGAGAGGCTTCAAAGCAGGAGATAATCCGCCGTTATTATGCCGCTCAGTGTTCAGTCCGTCAGGGTCTTTCAGACCCACGGGAAGTCAGGAAAATTGAGCTTATCATGAATTCTCTGGAAATCGGAGTCAATGACAGACCGGTAGTTGTAGCCGCGCTCTCAAGAGCCGAGGAGACCGGCGCTCCCGCCGTAGCCATTGAGCTGCCTGACGGAAGAATAGTAACCGGAAAGACTTCTTCTCTTCTGGGTTCCGCTTCCGCCTGCCTTTTAAACGCGCTGAAAGCTCTCGCCAACATTGACAAGAAGATGCTTCTCATAACTCCCAGCATTATTGAGCCTATACAGCACCTCAAGGTGGAGCACCTGGGAAATCATAACCCCAGACTTCATACTGATGAGCTTCTTATTGCGCTTTCCATCTGCGCCGTCACAAACCCCATAGCAGGCTACGCCATAGATCAGCTTGGAAAGCTTCGTGGCTGCGAGGCTCACTCCACGGTTATATTAAGCCATGTTGACTCGGAGCTGTTTAAGAAAATAGGTGTCAACATGTCTACCGAGCCTAAATATCAGGCAAAAAAACTTTTTCACCGCTAAAACTCCATAAAGCTAAATTAAATGCCCTCCGTTATCCAGAATTTACGCTCTGGTCTCGGAGGGCTTTCTTACTTTGCAGCAGGCTGTTAAAAACTTTGTGGGAAAGTTGTTAAATTGTGGAAATGCTTATTTTCTCTTTTTCTCTTATATATCTTAGAGAGATATATGAGTAATTAATTGTTTTTGTATTTGTTCTTGTAGTTGTCTTTGTCTTTGTCCTTGTAGTTGTCATTGTACTTGTCTTTGTATATAGGCAAGCCTTGCCAAGCCATGCCAAGGGGGGCTAAACGGGGCTGAATATTTTTTTAGTCCCTCAGACTTCCGGGACTTACCCCGAAGCTCTCCTTAAAAGCTCTGTGAAAGGCGGAATAATCGGAAAAACCGCTTTCGGATGCCGCCCTTGCAGCACTCATTCCCTCTCTTATAAGTCTTGCGGCATACAGCAGCCGCTTCTGCCGCACATATGCGTGGACGGTGCTGCCGGTCTGGGCCTTAAAAAGCCGCATAAAGTGATACTTACTCAAATATACCTGCTCGGCCAATGTTTCAACACTCAGTTCATGGTTTAGGTTTTCGTTTATATAGGAAAGAGCCTCACGGATTTTTGGGTCATAGCCTTTCTCTGCGCCATCACTTACGGCAGCGCTCATACGGCCTATTAAAATAAGCATCTGCATAATAAGAGTATCCCCCATAGCTTCAGCTCCGTAGCCCTTGTCCTTTTCAGCCGTCTCGTAGGCTCTCAGTAAGGCGGAGAGGGCTTTTTTCTGCTCTTTTTCAGGCATAAGCAGTTCATTGCCGGATTTATCCGCTATTTCAAAGCAGTCACCCAGTCTTGCTTTCGGTAAAACCCAATCAAAAAATTTTCGGTCAAGATAAATAATAACTCTCTCGTAAGGTTCTTTTTTATCAATTATCGCCTTATGTATAGTATGGTGCTTAACAAGCAGCACGGTCCAGGGCCGAAGAGTATAGCTGCGGTTCTCAACAATATAGTCCACATGGCCGGAGAGGAGGATAACAATTTTATCAAATTCGTGAAAGTGAAAATCCCGCTCCTGCCCTGCCGTATCACGGAGATGGAAATAGTGATAATTTTCATTTAGATAACCTTCACGGCTGAATTTCTCATTTTTTTCCAATTATTTCACCATCCTTTGTACTGTTTTAATTATATCGCAGTATTTGCAATGTTTCAAGCACATTGAACAATTCACATTGTAAATTTGTGAAATATAATAGTGTGGTAGTTAAAAATCCAAAGTCCCTAAAAAAGGAGTTTTGATGATGGCGAAAAAATCAAGTTTCTTGAAAAACAACTGGTTCATTCTTACCATGCTCTTAGGCATTGTAGGCGGATGTTTAACCGGCTGGCTATGGCCGGGAGCCAAGTCCCTTGAACCCTTGGGCACAATTTTTATAAATATGATGTTCTGCGTGGTTGTTCCTATGGTATTTTGTTCCATATCCTCAGCCATAGCAAATATGGGCACTGTTAAGCGAGCGGGAAAGCTTCTGGGCACTACCGTTTTGACTTTCATGTGTACCACCACTATTGCCTCTCTTTTGATGTACATAGTGCTCCGCTTTATCCCTATTACCGTTGGCACCGTAGTGCAGGGTGAGGTTGATGCCGGTCTTTCCGCAGCTGACCTTGTGGTAAACTTCTTTACAAAGCCTGACTTTGTGGAGCTTTGGAGCCGCAAAGCCATTCTGCCTCTCATAGTAGCAGCAGTAATTTTCGGCTTCGGTGTGCAGATGGCAGGCGGCAGGGAGACTGCCACCGCAAAGCTTCTTGCAGATATTACAAACTGCATAATGAAAACAGTTAAGATAATAACCTACTACGCACCTATCGGATTTTTCGGCTTCTTTGCTTTCCTTGTCTCCACATACGGTCCGGAACTGATAGGCGATTACGGCAGAACCCTTATAATTTACTATGTGGTGGCTTTCCTTTACATGTTCATTTCCTCTCCTGTCTATGCCTATATAGGCGGCGGTAAAGGGGCGGCAAAAGTTATGTTTAAGCATCTCTTTAAACCTGCGGCAGTATCTTTCGGTACCTGTTCCTCCGTTGCCACCATACCCACCAATATAGAAGCAGCGCAGGACAGCGGCGTTTCCAAGGAAGTGTCGGAGATAGTCATGCCTCTCGGTGCCACTATGAATATGGACGGTTCCGGTATGAGCGCAATTTTAAAGGTTGCCTTCCTCTTTTCCCTTTTCGGTCTGGATTTCACCGGCGGCCGCGCATTTCTGGCTATACTTGTTGCAGTGTTTTCCTCTATCGCCATGTCGGGAATTCCGGGTGGCGGAGGAACGGGTGAACTTGTGCTGTGCACAATTTTCTTCCCCGACCAGCTTTCCATTGCCTACCCCATGGCAATTGCCTTGGGAAACCTTATAGACCCACCCGCTACTATGGTAAACTCCGCCGGGGACTATGTGTCTTCCTTCGTGGTATCCCGTTTTGCCGACGGCAAGGATTGGCTGCAAAAACAGCTTCACCCTGACAAAAAATAAAACTTTGTTCCTCTTAAAGCCTCCCTTTCAGGGAGGCTGAGGCTGTCGAAAAACTCCTTCGGAGGTTTTCGACAAAGAGCTGCGGTCTGAGCAGCGCATAATTTGTCCGCTTTGGCGAACAAATTCCACACTCTCAGACCGAGAAGTATTTTTTCCAAGGTACACGCCCTTGGAAAAAATGAATTTAATTTTCTTTGCCGCTGCGGCGGCAAACTCTGCGAGGCTTTTTTCAAAGCTGAGTCTCCCTTTCAGGGAGACTTTTTTATTTCGGTTTAATTTTGCCTCTGTCCCCTTATTCGTGTCAATTTTCACAATATCTGGTGTATTCTTTCAGTATAAAATCCCAAGATGAGGAGGCAGCGCCATGCAGGCATTGAAATACCGCCCTACGCTCCGGCGGGGCGGGATTATTTATTTAAGACCGGAAGAAATTTCGCCTAATCCTGTCCAACCAAGGAAGATTTTTGAGGACGAGGCTCTACGGCAGCTCAGTGAGAGCATAAAAACTTACGGCATATTAAATCCCCTTAATGTACGGCTTCGAGGGGGAAAATATGAACTTGTATCCGGTGAGCGGAGACTACGTGCCGCAAAGCTTGCCGGTCTGCGAGAAGTCCCCTGTATTCTCCTTGATGTCAACATGGAGGATGCAGGTTTAATAGCATTGGTTGAAAACCTGCAGCGGAAGGATTTGGATTTTGTGGAGGAAGCCACCGGTCTAAGCCGCCTTATCCGCATGTTTGGACTAAGTCAGGAGGAAGCCGCAAAACGCATAGGCAAATCTCAGTCGGCAGTTGCAAATAAGCTCAGGCTTTTAAAACTTCCCTCTGATGTCCTTGAGTCTCTTCGTTCTCACTCCCTGACCGAGCGCCACGGCAGAGCTCTTTTAAGGCTGCCCGATTCCGAGAGCCAGCGTGCCGCACTCCAACACATAATTGAAAAGGAACTGACAGTTTCCGCTACCGACGAATACGTAGAAAGTCTGCTGAATAAGCCTGATAATGAGAAAAAAGCGCCAAAGCGCAGTTTCATTTTAAAAGATGTAAGAGTATTTTTAAATACGCTTACTCACGGGCTGGACATGATGAAGCAGGGCGGCATAGATGCAGGCTTCAAAAAGCAGGAGACTGAAACTTCCCTAATACTCACCATTTCCATACCTAAAAAGCCATCATAGGACAGCCCCCGCCCAACATATCTTATATGGGGGGTGTTATCGGTGCTGAATTTATTTTCCGATTTGCGATATAAGGAGGTAATAGACATACACTCCGGCTTTCGTCTGGGCTATGTCTGTGACGCAGAGTTTGACGGGGAGGACGGGAAGCTTATTTCTCTGATTACCCCTGGAAAGGCCAAATTTTTCGGTCTTTTGGGGAGAGAGGATGACTATGTACTTCCATGGGAATGTATTGCCCGCATAGGAAACGACATTATATTGATTGACCAGAAAGGCGAATTTCAGCGGCGCAAAAAAAGGAAAAGTTCCTGGTTTTAGAAATGAAAAATTGCCTTTATTTAGGTGCCTGTGCCCTAAATTAATTGGGATAATTTCAAATAAGCAGCACCAAGTCGGTAGATCTTGGTGCTGCTTATTTTCGTCTGTGTTTTATTAATAAAATAATGAACTGTAACCCAAAAGGTCTTTAAAAAGGACACAAGCGGCGAACCCTTGATAGCTGTTATTTCTTTATTGGAACCGCTCTGAATTCTTCACCCACAGCAGTAACGGAAACCGTGCCGCCGCTCACATCAAAAATTCTGTCCTTAAAGTCCTGAAACTTTTCCTCAGGAAGAAGAATTTTCATAAGTACATCTGCGCCGTATTCGGTGTCAGACAGGATACCGTCATAGGCAGGGATTTCCTGTTTCAGTCTTTCGGCTGCCGAGTAGGAACAGGGAAGCCGGGTCTCCACCCAGCGGCGCACTATGGAAATTCCCGC
>JAHHRS010000013.1 GCA_020025675.1 Oscillospiraceae bacterium | reverse complement strand
ATATTGGAGCGTGAAACCGATCACAGCACCGTTATAATGGATATAAACGGTCAAAAATGCCTTGTCCGCATAAATCTTCCCGCCATGTATAATATATATAACGCCGTAGGCGCTGTGGCTGCTGTGTGTGAAATGGGCATAGACCATGACACCGCCGTAAAGGCATTGGGCCTTTTTAAATGCGGCTTTGGGCGCATGGAGCAGTTCCGGCTTGGAAAGGCCGGTGCTAAAATGATGCTGGTCAAAAACCCGGCAGGATGTGATCAGGTCATTGATTTTTTACAGAATATAAAGGAAAAATTTGTACTTGTTATCTGTCTCAATGACAGAAGCGGAGACGGAACGGACATATCATGGATATGGGACGGAGACTTTGAAGGCCTTACCTCCATGGGCGGCAGGCTTCAAAAAGTTATCGTATCCGGCGATAGAGCATCTGACATGAAAGTCAGGATAAAATATGCCGGCATACCTGAGGAAAATATTCTGACGGTAAAAGATTACGAAAAGCTTGTGAGCTTTATGGCAGAGCAGAATGACGCAGTTTTTATTATGCCCACATACACCGCTATGCTGGATCTGCGTGCCAAGATTATAGAGCGCTGCGGCGGAGCCGAGTTCTGGGAATAAGAGCCGGGAGGAAAGATAAATGGAACTTAAAATATGCCATATGTACCCCGACATATTAAATCTTTACGGTGACCGGGGAAATGTCACATGTATGGAAAAGCGCCTTCAGTGGCGAAATATCGGAGTCTTTATTCAGCGCATGCCCTTAGGCTCAAAAAAGTCTCTGGCCGGATTTGACCTTGTATTTATAGGCGGAGGTCAGGATTTTGAACAGCAGCTTTTGCTGGACGATCTCAGGCAAGGCAGAGCCAACGAAATAAAAGCCGCAATTGAGGACGGTGTAACATTTTTAACTGTCTGCGGCGGTTTTCAGCTTTTGGGAAACTACTATAAGAGCGCAGAAGGAAAGCGTTTAGACTTTGTAGGTGCCATTGACATGTACACAGAAGGTGCTAAAACAAGGCTTACAGGAAATTATAAATTTAAATGCTGTCCCGATTCCGGCGGCAGCGTAGTGGTGGGCTTTGAAAACCACAGCGGCAAAACCTATCTGGGAAGCGGAATATCCCCTCTGGGTACGGTTTTAAAAGGGTTTGGCAATAACGGCACCGACGGCACCGAGGGTGTGCATTATAAAAATGTATTCGGTACATACAGCCACGGGCCTGTACTGCCGAAGAATCCGGAATTCTGCGACTATATTCTTAAAACCGCCCTTCAGCGGAAATACGGCACAGCAGAGCTTATTCCCCTTGATGACAGCGCCGAACTTTTAGCCCATGACGAAATGTGCCGGAAGCTTGATTGAGTAATGGAAAAAATTGATTTACATGTCCACAGCACCGCCTCAGATGGCAGTTACAGTCCTGAGGAATTAGTAGCTCTTGCGAAAACTCAGAGTCTTTCTGCCATAGCTATTACAGACCATGACACTGTATCCGGCTTTGCACAAGCGCAGGAACAGGGAAAGCTCATGGGAATTGAGGTAGTGCCCGGAATTGAGATAAGCACAAAATACGGCGGGCCCATTCACATTTTAGGCTATTATATAGACGTTAACTCAGAAAAACTCAAGCCTGTACTAAACTGGGTAGTACATGACCGTGACGAGAGAAACAGGAAAATGGCTGAAAAAATGGCGGCTGACGGCATTCCCGTAAATTATGATAAAATGCGTGAGCGATTCGGTGAGGTGATTGGCAGACCCCATTTTGCACGGATTCTGGTTGAACTGGGTCTTGCCAGAAACACCCGTGACGCTTTCGATCGTTATGTTGAAAAAGGGCAGAAATATTATTTGCCCAGAAATTTTCTCAGCATTGAGCGTTCGGTCGAAATCATACGGGAGGCCGGAGGAATTCCCGTTCTTGCCCATCCGTTCCAGTACAAGCTAGACGACAACGGTCTGCGTGAAATTATCGAGCACTGCATGGAATACGGTCTTATGGGGATTGAGTGCCGCTATTCCGGCTATACCCCAGAGCAGAGCGGTTATCTTGAAGCTTTGGCTGAGGAATATGGACTTTTAAAAACCGGCGGAAGTGATTTTCACGGTATAAGCAAGCCGGATATACGTCTTGGGGATGGAAAAGGCGGTCTGGAAGTACCTTATGAATTCTTGGAAAAAATGCGTAACACCGCCCTAACCCGAAAAAATCTTCCAAAATAAAAAGTTTTTTCTTATATTATTGTGCATTTTGCTGAAATTAAATTTTCTTCATTTTTCATGAAACTTTTTCCCGAAAAAAGCGTTTTATATATAGTAGATATATTGTTAAGTTTTATCCGGGCGGGGTGATATTTTGAAAAAATGGGCTAAGTTAAGTCTTATAGCCGTTTTGACCGCTTTACTGCTATTTTGCGGTATTTATATAAACATCAGGCACAATAATAGAATGGCGGCAATCGAGCTTGCAAGCGTTGAAGCTGTTGTTGTAAGCCATGATAAATCTGTTTTTCCGGAGTTTATTTATAACGCCGGTGCTATAAATAATGAAAGCATATACGGGGAAAAAGAGCATAACTTTACTCTGTCCCCCATAGCAGATATAAAAGATTTAACCGAGTTTTCAACGGACATAGTGAGAGGTCAGATAACAGGGCTAAGCTATACATTTATTAACGGTATTGCCTACACAGTTGCAGACCTGCACATAAGCGACAGTTTAAAAGGCTCACTTGTACCTGATGATGTTGTCTCTCTTTACTATTTAGGAGGATATGCCGCCGTTCAGGATTATAACAATTTCTATGACATTGAAGGCGGAGAGCAGAACAAATACTATAAGTTTACTGTTACAGGGTATCCGGTCCCTGAAATAGGACAGGACATGCTGTTTTTCCTTTCTCAACGCTGCGATAAATTTACCATTCCAGATGGCGCATTTTGCCTCAGTTCCGGTGGAAATTCCGTTTATACTTTATCAGAAAACGGAGAAGCTTTCACCGGAAACGGTAAAAGCTTCAGCTATGAATACATAGAAGGACTTATAAAGTAGGCATCTATTAAATGATTTAATTAACACCTGATGTAAATTCTCATATAGTTTTTAACTTTTCTTTTGTATATGTAAAGATATGCCCCTCTCTAAGAATGCAGCGTAATGTAAAAATCATTGCAGTCTAAGAGAGGGGTATTTTACTTAAAAAAATAACCCCATGTTATACGACATATAAAGACGTACCCCATGAGGCTTAATTTTCAGGCTTCTTTTATTTTTGCTTTTCTGAGTATAGAATTCAGGGCCTTATACAGCGGCTTGTACAGAACAAGTGTGAACACAAAGTTTCCGGCACAATGAGCTAAATCAAAAGGTATTCCGCTTACCCAATATGACAGCGCCATTTCCCAACCGCCTATGAATAAAAACGGTATAGAGCATAAGGCACCGAAGCTAAGGCCGAATATTCCTGCAACTACTGCCCAGATAACAGCCGAGTTGTTTTTTCGCATCAAAACAGCTATTGCGGTCAGCAATGGCCAGAGATACCAATAGCAAAACCACCACATGCCAAATCCAAACACAAGCCCTTCCAGCATTATATATACCCCTACGGCATAGAGCGCCTTCCACCCGAAGAAAACGGATGTTAAGATAATGAGCACCGCATTTATGTTCACATTAGGCAGAGCCGCAAGAGCCATCTTTGCCCCAAAGATAAGCGCCCCCATAATAGATAGGGCGCTTATTTCTTTAGCATTTAGCTTACCAGCCGGTTTTGAGAGTGAACTCATAGCTGTCGCCGTCGGCAATCATAATACCGTCAACGCCTGTCTCAGTCATCTCGCCGCCCTTGGTAACACACCACCACTGCTCAAGAGAGTCATCAGCGGTTTCCCCGTCAACAGTCTTAACAAAAAGACCGAACTCTGATTCATCACCTGCAATAAGTCCCTCCGGTTCCAAAGCTTCCCGTAAGGTTTCGGCGTCTGTCTTATAGCTAAAGTCTTTCTGGCTTTCGTCGCCGTGAATAACGGAAACGCAAATAGTCTTAGTACCGTCCTGAGGCTGAGGGGCAAAGTGGAAATATATGCCCACTGCCGCTGCAATCAGAACCAGCAGTACCGCAACGGAGATTATTATATTTCTTGTTTTCTTAGACATTTAAGTCTCTCCTTTCTTATTATCGGCATTACACAAAGCAAAAGAGAGCAGCAGCCCCGCGGAATCGGGCTGCTTTACATTTTGACCGGGTGCCGCGGTTCTTTGTGCATGAGACGGAGTTTAACCGTCTTTGGGCAGGTTCTCTGACTGTAACAGTGACGGCCTCGTGTGGGATTTTCACCCTTCTTCCCCTGTTAATTGTCTCCCGACAAACCCCAATCCGAACATTAACGGCTGAATTATATCATAAATACCATGTCAAAGCAAGAATTTACGGACAAATAGGACAGGAAAATGCCTGTCCTATTTGTCCGTCCTGTCTTTATATTCTTTCTTCTATGTCCGTTCTGTTATTGTGATACTTCATAAGGGATTTATAGAGAGATTCTACAAGTTTCATATCTGCGTTGCACATGTAGGCAATAAATGCCAGCACATAAAGTGCAGCCAGAACAATAAGAACTATCCAATACCAAGCCATTTTTTTCTTCATACTCCTTACCTTCTTTTTACCAGCTTAAATTATCTTCGTAATCCAGAAGAGTGGGATCAAGGGGTTCCTCCCGGAAAACAGTCGTCATATACTTATTGAACGCTTCACGCATCTCTCTTCGGGAAACAGTTCGGGGATCCATAACATCATGGGGTATCCAGATAAGGTGAATTCCCCGTTCTCTTGCCTGATCCTCAAAAAGTCCGTGGAGGCCGCCTACGTTTTTGCAGGACACATGGTCATACATAATGACTATGTTGCAGTTAAATCTCTCGCACATTTTCCACAGCTCGTCAAGTATGTTCACGTAGCCTCCATTGGTGTGGGAGCGCATCATCATTCTCTCATAGAGACGGCACAGGTCAACCATAGCCTGCTCCTTATCTCCAATGCTTATGGGCAGATAGCTGAGCATACATTCCATGTCGTTTACACAGGTTACACCCCAGCAATGCTGAGTCCAGTAAGTAAAATTAGTATAGTAGTGAGCAGGGCAGGCCCACACAAGGCAGCGATACTTGGGAGACGGCGCATTATTCTTAACATCCCGCTCATATTCCCTGAGCATCATTTTGGTAACTCTTCTGTCGGTCTTTAACATGTATTTATCCATACATGCCGCCGCCATAAACTCATACTCTCTCTGTAAAGCAAGAGCTGCACCGCATACCTGAGGATGGTCGGTAGCATTTACCTCCCATTTCTGCACCATGCACTCCGAGCTTTCGTTGTACATTTTTGCATTTTCCCAAAATGCGTCCCAATCCCACTTGACACCGTAATTTTCTTCTATAAAAGCAATGCACTTTTTCATATTTTTCACAGCGTAGCGCTGAATTTCAGGTTCATTGATTCTCTGAGGAACGGTTATCTGGAATATGGGAAGATCACTAAAGTGCCGTGTCATTAAAGCTGTCTGCTCAACAGAGCCGTCACAGGGCATGGAGCCTGTAACATAACATTTTCCTACCCTTGGATAGTCATCAACAATTGCGCAGCCGCACTCGGAAGCAGGTTCCGGGCAGACATCCGGAGCAAGACCGTACTTTTCGATAGCGTCAATGTAGTATGTAGTGTGGTTCTGGTCAACCTCAGAGGGCAGACCTATTGTAAACATTGCTATGTCTATAAACTTCAAAGTGGGGAAGCCAAACATTACGTGGTGCGGTGTCATCTCGTCAAACATGACTGTCTTTTCCCTGAGTTTTTGGGCTCTCCTGCTGTTTGGACGCAGATTTTTATCCCGAAGTATAATGTCTCTTACTCCAATTACGGAATTATGCAGGACTGAAAAGAACTGGTTCTGTGCATATCTCAATTCTTTGCCTCTCAGTCCCATGGTATGCTTATCCATAACATTTGCGGCCGTTAAGTATGAAACCATCCAGCGATAGCGCAGCATTCCCTTTACCATCAGTATAGGATGACAGCCAAGTTTTGCCGCCATAAAACCGTAGAGGTACAGCCAACGGTGGAAATCGTAAAAAGTATCTTTAAACCCTCTCCACTCGCGGGAAGTAAAGCTGTATCTGTCAGCTTTATAAAAACTACCCAGTCCCTTACCGGTCTTAGGATTATAGGCCATGATTATTTATCCTCCTTCTGCTCTGCGCGGATTTTCTTAATCTCAAGACTTTCAACAAAAGCCTGAACCCTGGTGCGGAGCTGACCGCTCTGTCCCGAAATATAAGGTCTGTCTACTGAAAGCACATTTATTCCGTACTCTTTGGGCATTATCTGAGCCGCCATAGTGCGCTCATATGACCAGTAGGTGCAGAACTTCATCTGCTCATAAATAACGCCGTCGGCGTTAAATTCATGAAACAGCTGGTTCACTCTGTCATAGCGGCGCTGAACTCTGTGAGCTGCACACTGACGGGGGCACTCAGTATTCTGCAAATTCCAGCGGCATACCTGTGTAAGAGCGCTCTCCTCATCGTTAAGCTCAATTACCTGACGGCCGGGGAAGCTTCCGTAGCAGTAGCGGTCAAAGACTACCATTGCGCCGCAATCCTCTATAAGCTTAATGAGGCCGGGATCGTCTACCTCAGAACCGACAACTCCCAGACGGACACGGAAATTGGGCTTGGGGTCAACTTCTCTTGTTTTAATTTCTTCCAAAGTCTCTTTAAGAATATCCTTTATGAGATACTTGGGGCAAACATAGCTTGAAAGGACTAAAACAGCGTACTCATAGCCGGTTACGGGAGGGTTGGGAAGTTTCCTGAAATTTCCGATTTCGGTGAGAATACGGCTTATTTCGTTCTGCTCCTCAACTGCTGCTCTTATAGCTGCATCTGAAATATCAACACCGTAATTTTCATGGAGGGGTTTTAAAATTTTGCGGGTTATCTGTTCCTCAATATGCTCAACGCAGTCCTCATCATCGGAATAAGGAATATCCAGATTGCAGTAGAAAAACTTATCCTTATCCTTTCCCTGAATATGCATTATCTCCATATTCTCTATTGCTCTGTTATTGGCCTCACACACATCAACACCTGCCAGTGCATCAAGGAATTCGTAGCCTCCCTCAAGTGCTCTCTCCAAAAGGGCCCTTGCGTACTCGCAGCTGTTGTTTGCAAGATAATATGTAGCCATCTCCATAGAAGTGGTGTGGGGTGCCCTCAGTCTTACTGAAAAGCAGTTTCCAAGATTTAGCAGGACCTCCGGTGAGTGGAAGCAGGTGTATCCAATGGCAAGCTTGCCCTCAGCCTGAGCCTTGCGGACCAAATCGTTGTTGGAGTCATCCAACAAGCTCTCAAGATAGATAAGATGTTTCAGCTCTCTCACAAATATACCTCCGGTTCTTGCCCTTAAAGGGCAAATTCTGTCTTTGCAGACAATAATTTATATAATTTTTATTATACTCTGTAATTGCTGAACGCCTTAACAAACATGCGGCTTATACTCTCCATTCGTCTGCGGTAATCCAGTTCACTGCCGCTTGGAGTGCCGCCGATGGAAAGGCGCTGCATTATCCCTAAAATGCTGTCGTAGGAATTATAGTAAAGCTCTTTAACATCCACCTCCGGAGGGATGGAGCCGTCCATAAGTCCTTTTCTTATGGCTCTGGCCACTTGCCCGTTGGAACTTTCATATGGTTCCGGAGGCTGATTTCTATGCACATTATTTTTCCCTGCTGCCTGAAGTATAAGCTCAGCATCAAGGGTAAACCGTATTCCCTTGGGATCATCAAGATAAAGCTCCGAATAGCAGGTGAGAAGCTCACCTATCTCCTCCAGCCCCGTCATGCCTTCCCTCTCCTCAATCGGGTGCTTTTTTTCAATATATTCCATTACCTTATCCCAATACAGATAAGATGCCGCCAGCACTAAATCGGTCTTTGTTTTAAAGTATCTGAAAACCGAACGCTCTGTAAGCCCTGCTCTTTCCGCTATCTGGCTGACCTTGGTTTCATCTATCCCCTGCTCAATAAAGCAGCCAAGGGCTTTTTCAACCACAAGCTGAACATTTTGTTTTCGCAAATCGCCCTGAGACATGAAATCCTCCGAAAAATAAAGATTGTTTGTTAACTGTCAGTCAAGCTGACACCCA
Source organism: Oscillospiraceae bacterium (assembly GCA_020025675.1). Classification (GTDB taxonomy): domain Bacteria; phylum Bacillota; class Clostridia; order Oscillospirales; family Oscillospiraceae; genus Limivicinus. The sequence goes on along the minus strand of JAHHRS010000013.1, from coordinate 33,036 downwards.
GAGTATATAACAGATAGATTGAAAGGGCAATAGAGAAGTTTACCGATTTTGACTGCCCTTTTTTGTGTAATATGTCAGATTTTTGACATTCTTTCAAATCTGTAAAAACACTGATACTGCAAGAGATTGAAGCACGCATAGAAAAAACCCTCAGATATGCTATAGCATATCTGAGGTTTTTGATGCGCTGTCTGTACGAAGGGAGTTTGTGTTTAAGGAAATTTATCCATAAGGTTATTAGCTTATCCACTTTTTTTAATCTTCCATCTGCTTTCCCAGAAACAATGCAATTACCTGTAAAAGTTTCTGTTCAAGCTCAGTGCTTACCTCACTTTCGGGTGTGCCAATAAAGAGAACGCTGCCCATAATATCGCCCTGAGTGAGTATAGGGCAGGCAGAAGAAACTATATATCCGCTTTCATTCTGACATACAGGAAGGCCGATCTCGGCCTTTTTACGACAGTAGGGAGCTCGGTGTTCCATAATTTTTGCAAGTTCCTGACTAACGGCTTTGTCATGGAGTTCTTTTTTTGCAGCTCCGGAAACCGCTATAAGGCTGTCCCTGTCGCACACTGCGGCAATTCCGCCGGTAGCTTTTCTCAGGCTCTCACATATTTCCGCAGCAAAATCTGACAGCTCACCTATCGGAGAGTACTTTTTAAATATAAGTTCCCCGTCCTTGTCTGTAAAAATCTCCAGCGGGTCCCCTTCTCGAATACGCATAGTACGCCGTATTTCCTTAGGTATAACAACTCTGCCCAGATCATCTATTCTGCGGACTATCCCGGTTGCTTTCATAATTATTTCTCCTTATCTGAAAATCTCTGTGGGAAATATTGTTTGCAGATAAAGGAAATTTATGCAAAAGCAAAGAAACAGGAATAGAAAACAGCGAAAAGTTGAACCTAAATATAAATCTAAGTATTAATAAAATCAGCCTCCGCATCAGCATTTAAGCTGTGACAAAGGCTGTTATTTGTTATTATTTCAGTGGTTCAAATCCTAAAGTTAAATTTTCTGAAAGTACCGCTAAAAAATGTATAAAAATTTATGAAACTAAAGGCAGTTATTTACTAAAATCAGATTTACTTTTCCTGTTCATTAAGCCAGCTTACAAGCTGACCGGCTATCTGCTCCTCAATGCCCAGATCCCACAGAAGCTGCAACAGGGTATAACGATCCCGCACTTCTTTAGCTACTATTATACTGTCAAAAACAGTTTGGGAATCTATGCCGATGTCCTTGGGGAATACAGGTGCATTCAGGCTTCGGAGCATTTCTATAATTGCATCGGTATGGGGGACTGAAGACTTAATTGTCTCCACTATATCATCCCATTTTTTCTCGATAAGCTCTATACGCTTTGCATGTGTTTCTTTGCTGTTTTTTTTGACTTCATGCTCAAGGGCTATAACACCGGGAGCCGCCTGCATAAATGTTCTGCTGATATTTTTCTCCCAAGCCTTCATATCGAAGTTTTCAGAATGTATACGGGCATGCTCAAAGTCAGGCTTAATGTCCTTCAGATAGTTGTATATAAAGCCGGTAAGCACTGTACCAATACCTACTTTTGTGCCGTGAAGTATGGGTTTTCTTCCCTCAAGCTGGAATTTCATTTCCCAGTAATGAGAAATATGGTGCTCACTTCCCGACGCAGGGCGAGAATTGCCTGCAAAACTCATTGCAATACCTGTAACAACCAGTGCCTCCATAATTGCGGAGACTGCTTCTTCATCTCGCTGAAGTACTTTTGCGGCATTTTCCGTAACTCTATCCAGTGATTGCTGCACCATTTTTACGATGGTAGGGCAATAGTATTCATCGGTTATTATTCCGGCTATTTTCCAGTCTGTAAGACAGATATATTTTCCTATAATATCTCCCAGACCGGCAGTTATCATATTAAGAGGAGCATTTTTAAGTACATCAACATCCCCTACAATAGCAACGGGGACATGGGCGGCATAGGTTGTTTTCAGATTTTGCTTTATAAGCGCCGCTCCGTTAGACGCAAATCCGTCCATAGAGGGTGCTGTTGCTACTGCCACATAGGGTATTCCCATGTGAAAACTCAAAAACTTACATATATCGTTTATTGTACCTGTACCCACAGCTACAATAATATCTACATTTATCTCGTGTGCCATTAAAACTTCGCCGAGAGCCGCTTCATTAGGAATAAGTTCCCATGACTCAAGAACATGAAATACAGTTTCATATCCGTTTTGGGACAGCAGTTCGTTAACAGCAGTTCCCGCAGCTTTCTTGCCATTGGCTCCGCAGATAACCATTGGCCGTACACACCCTAAATCTTTAATTAAAGCCGGAATATCTTTCAGCGCACCCGGCTTGATTATCACTCTTTTAAGCTCGGTAGAATGTTTCTTACCGCATTCACATTCAAATGTTTTTCCAAGGTAGTCTTCTACCTCAAATTCGTCTGGTCTAATCTCCATACTATATATTCCATCCTATAAGCCATAGTATTTATATAATAGCAGTGCCTGTTTGCTTATAGCTTCCGCTATGCCCGTCAAATCCCGTTTCTCATTGGATTTAAACCTTAATTATTAATAAGACAAGTCAGATCAAACCCAGCTTGTATCCTTATAACCTATTAAATAACCCACTTCCATAGTTAAAGGATATAAAAACGGGAGCAGCGCAAAACAAAAAATTTTGCCCCAGCTAAGAGCTGCAACTGATAAATCGGGTGCTATAAACCATGCAAGACCTACAAACTGTGGATTAACAACTTTATAAATGTAAATTGCATCAGGTAATATACCGAGTTTCATTAAGGCTAACAGCAGGACACTAATTTCCAATATAATAAAGCACGCCATCCCGGTCTTTAAGCCCTTTAGTAAGTTTTCCGGTTTTTCTCCGTTTTGTACCAGATTCTGATCCTGTTGACCTATTTTTTTAAAATTAAGAAACGGCAGTCCCAGAAACACAATCATAAGCAGCAGCTGCAAAATTATAAGCCCGAAATCGCTTTTCATAAGACCGCTTGCCATTGCCACCAGTAAAAAGCACATCACTATTGAGGCAAGCATTTTATTTATCGAATCCGGAATAAGTTTTTTTACTTCCATTACGCTTCTGCCCTTTTAATTTTCCGGCGCTGAAATACATCTGGGATGAAGTGCTTTTTCTTTGAGAATTCTAAGTGCAGGCAAAGGATTGTTGCAAGTCATGAGTCTGGCTCCACAGGCAATAGCCTCTTCCACCATTCCGTCGTCATCCGGGCAGTAGCACCAAGGTTCTATGCCCATATCCTCAAACTCTTTGACTATTTCTTTGGACAGTATTCTCCTCTCCGATTTTGTCTCAGAGGGTGTCATAGATATTCCTACTGCAAAAAGTTTAGAATATGTTCCGTTTTCACCGTCTACGAAATTATCCATGTATTCTTTGGGAAAGCCCTGGCACTTAACACCGTAACTATCGAACATATACGCCACAATCGAGGCGTCAAAGCATGTAAATACACAGCGTTCCATCAATCCGAATTCTCTGAGAATTTCAAAGGCCAAATCCACGGTTTCATGTGTGCGCTCCTTAATTTCAACATTAAATAGCAGTTCTTTGTACGGTTCACAAAGCTGGCACAGCTCACGGAGAGTGGGTACTTTAAGCCCTTCAAACTGCTTTCCTTTATAAGAGCCTGCATCATAACTCTTCAGTTCTTCCAGAGTCATATCATGCACATACCCTTTACCGTTTGTAGTTCGATCAATAGTATTGTCATGTATAACAACAACATGCTTGTCTCTGGTTAGATTCAGGTCGATTTCAAGCATGTCAACGCCGTGATTTAAGGCTTCCTGAATGCTCAGCAAGGTGTTCTCAGGGTAAAAATATTTCATACCCCGATGTCCTGCAACCACGATTTCATCCCGATTGAGCACTCTCTCTATTTTATTCATTTTGTATTCCAATCCGAGCCTTCCTTTCTGCGTCTGCTCTTTTCCCGTATAGCTGTCAAAAATAATTTAAACAAATAGTGCAGCGGCATATTTTATATGCTGCAGTTTTTCCCCGCTGTCATTTCCCTGTGGTCATAAACCGCCCCCATATGGACGCTGCACTACAAATATGTACTTTAGTTTGCAGACACCTGTCAGAGTGTCTAATTACCTGCTTTTAAATTTACTGAGCCAGAATCTCTAAGGATCTTGAATACAGGTTATCGAGAGTTTTATCTATATCAGCGTTATCGTTCATAACCGCCTGTTCAGCAGCAAGAATTTCGCTTTTCAGCTCTGCCCAGTACTGGTGCTGCTCTGTGTCAACAGCGTACTGAAGCTGGTCATAGGCAACCCGGTACACGGGGTTATTTGCCCAAAGTTCCTGTATCTCAGGGGACTCTACCATCTGTTTAGTAAAGGGAAGATAGCCGGACTCAATAACAAACTGCAAGCAGCCTTCGGGATTATTTATCAGCCATTCAAGGAAAGTCCATGCAGCCTCCTTATTTTTGCTGTCTGCCATAATGGCAATATTGGAACCGCCGGTAGGCATTGCAGGATGGCCTTCGGAAGCGTAGGGAAGAAATGCAGCGCCAAGCTCAAAATTACAGTTTTCTGTCAGTGTACCGATAATTGAGGTAGATTCTTCAAACATGCATGTCTCACCATTTATAAATGCCTGTCTTGCAACAAGAGCACCGTCCTTGGTAGGAGGCAGCATATAGACGCCTGAGTCTCTGAGACCTGTCCAGTATTCAAGGACTTTCTTACCCACACCGTTATCATAGAAGCCTATTGCTGTTTTGTCTTCGTTAATAGTTCTGCCGTCCAGCTGAGCTACATTTGCTTTGAAGTACCATGTTGCAACAGGGAATGTATAACCGTAACGAACTGTTTTGCCGTCTTCAACCTTAGTAAGCTTATTGGCGTATTCTATTACATCTTCCCATGTTTCAGGTGCAGTCTCAGGATCCAGTCCTGCTTCCTTGAAGGCATCCTTATTGTAATAGAAAATAGGTGTGGAACGGCAGAAAGGAATTGATACGAGTTTTCCGTCATCATTATAGTAGGAATATCCCATAAGGCCTTCCACGAAATCATCGGGACTGATGGTGCCGCTCTTTTCCATGTAAGGCTTCAAGTCCTCCAGACGGCTAGCATTGGCATAAGGCTCAACAAATGCTCTTTCAATCTGAGCAATGTCCGGTGCTGTGCCGCCGGCAATGGCGGTCTGAAGCTTTGCGTTACCTTCCTCGTAGCTGCCCTGATAGGTGGCTTTTACCTCAATCTTATCCTGGCTCTTATTAAAGCGGTCTACCATGCGCTCTATTCTTTCGCCGTTATCGCCGCCCATGCAATGCCAGAAGTTAATAACAGTTTTCTCTGTGTTTTTAGAGGTTTCGGTATTCGGGGACGTGTTTTCGGTTTCTGCCGGATTTTCAGCAGCAGGCTGCTCTGTATCTCCCCCGCAAGCTGCAAGGCCCAAAACCATAGTAGCTATGAGTAAAATACATAATGTTTTCTTAATTTTTCTCATCGTGTTTCCTCCTAAAAAATTTAAATATATACTGAAGATTTGCTTTCAGATAAAAGCTCTTTCAGTAAACTTATTTAATGCCGGAATATACAAAAGCTTTTACAATTTGCCGGCTTGCGAAAATATATATTAGTATAATAGGGATAACCAATATGGTGTTTCCTGCCATGATTACGTGCCAGTTTACAATTCCTTCAGCATCCTTAAGCATTGCAATTCCCACAGTCAGAGGGCGAAGGCTTTCGTCATTGGTCATAACCAGAGGCCAGAAATAATCATTCCATCGACTTATAAAACTAAACAGTGCCACAGTCATCATTGCTGATTTAGCCATTGGCATCATGATTTTAAACATTATCTGGTGCTCTTTTGCATTATCCAGTTTTGCAGCCTCTATAATCTCCTCCGGCACCTGCATAAAGTACTGCCTGAGCAGGAATATTCCAAAAGCATTTGCGGCAAAGGGCAATATTTGGGGCAGTAGAGTTTTAAGCAGATCCCATTTAGCCAGCATAAGATAAACCGGAATAAATACGATCTGGCCCGGCATCATAAATGCAATCAGCACTATTGCAAACAGCAGATTTTTTCCTCTGAAATTAAAGCGTGCAAAGCCGTATGCAGCGGGAACCATAATTATGTACTGTATAACAATAACTGACAGCGTAACTATAACCGAGTTTTTTGTGTAGGTTAAAAAGGGTCCTGAATTCCAAGCCTTTGCAAAATTCTCAATTATCAGGTCGGCAGGCCACAGTGTAGGCGGTGTTGCTATTGCTTCGGCATAAGTCTTAAAAGCCGTGCTGAGCATCCAGTAAAACGGGAAGATAAACACAAGTATAACCAGGGTTTTCAGTAAATACTCAGGTGTCTTTTTTACTATTCTCAGTGCCTTCTTATTATTCATTATGTATAATCCCTCCTGTTTCACTGATAGTGAACCTTTTTAGCCAGCAGTTTAAAGTACACTATTGTAATGAGGCCAATGATAACAAGCAAGACCATTCCCGCCGCTGCCGCATAGCCCAGTTTCATATTTATAAAGGCATTATCGTAAATGTAATAAACTAAAACGTTTGTGGAGAAATTGGGGCCGCCGCTTGTCATTACACGGACGGTTTCAAACACCTTGAATGAGTCAATAGTCATAACAATTAAAAGGAAAAACAGCTGCGGTGAAATCATTGGTAATGTTATCTTAAAAAACTGCCTTATTTTAGGCGCATTATCCAAATCAGCAGCTTCATAAATATCCTTTGGTATACTCTGAAGTGCCGCTAAAATAATCAGCGTATAGTAGCCCACACTTTTCCACACTGAAACTATTATGATTGACATCATAGATGTTTTGGAACTTTGCAGCCACTTAGACGGTGGAAATCCAAAAACTTTTAAAATATAGTTCAGCAGTCCTGCGTCCGGATCCATAAGCCACAGCCAAACCATGGCAACTGACACCAGCGCAATGATATGGGGAGTAAATATTGCCATCTGCCCGAAGGTATCAAACTTTGTGTTTCTGTTAAACCAGACTGCCAGCAGCAGTGCAATCACCATAATTGATATTACAGTAAAAAATGTGTATGTGCATGTATTAAAAAGGGATTTATAAAACTCTTCTCTGTGAAATAAGGTAATATAATTATTGAATCCCACAAACTTTTTGGTAGGATTAATTAAATTCCAGTTTGTAAGGCTTATATAACCCAAATAGAACATCGGATATATAACAAATACAAGCATGAATAGGATAGCCGGTCCTATTAAAAGGTACGGATAGGCTTTTTTCTTTTTCATTTGTCAGATGCCCCCAGCATATTAAGGTATTTTTCATAGCCTTCATTTTCCGCCCGTATTCTCTGCTCATCTTCTGCAAACAGATATATGTTCTCTCTTTCAACAGAAGCATACACATGGTTGCCCATAAAGAAATCATCCTTACTGCTCTTTGCCATAACAGTCTTACCGTCAGACATACGCAGGGAATAAATTGTTTCGCTGCCCAGCATTTCCCTTGTTACTATATCGGCTTCAAATTTATAGCTGCCTTCCACGGGTTTTAAGGAGAGACTTACTTTCTCCGGTCTAAACCCAAACCTTACTCCGTCACATCCTAAATCTAAAATATTCATAGGAGGTGTTCCTATAAACTGAGCCGTAAACATGTTGTTTGGATCTCTGTAAATATCTGCCGGTGATGCCTCCTGTTGTATAATGCCGTTATTGAGCAGAACGATTTTATCAGCCATGGACATTGCCTCAACCTGATCATGGGTAACATATACAAAAGTTGTACCCAATCTTTTGTGTATTTCGATAAGTTCAACTCTCATCTGAACACGAAGTTTTGCGTCAAGGTTGCTCAGAGGTTCATCCATTAAAAACACCTTTGGCTGCTTTACCATGGCTCTTGCCAGAGCTACCCTCTGCCGCTGTCCGCCTGAAAGGGTAGACGGTTTTCTGTCCAGATAATCTGACAAACCTACTGCCTCGCTTACCTCATTTATTCTGCGTTCACGCTCGGCCTTTGGCACCTTGTTGTTTTTCAAACCAAACTCTATATTCTCTCGTACGCTCATTGTAGGATAGATAGCATAGTTTTGAAAAACCATAGCAACACCCCGTTTGCCCGCTTCAATATCGCTTACATCCTCTCCGTCTATCAGCACCTGCCCGGATGTCTGGGGTCCAATTCCGGCTATCATTCGTAATATTGTGGTTTTACCGCAGCCGGAAGGGCCTACAAGTACAGTGAATTTTCCATCTTCAATAGTTAAATTCAGGTTGGATATAATTGTATTTTTTTCAAAACATTTTGTCACATTTTTTATTTCGATGCGTGCCATAATCTCTTCCCCTACCTCGCTTAATCAGATCTCGAACGCATTATCCAATATTTTCGTTTCTTTGTCAATAGATGCGTTATTATGGCTTAAATCTGTATTTATCTGTCTTTTTACCTGTTTTTTGTTCTTTCTTTACATTTTCTTTATTTTTTATTTTATAATTATTAGTAATAAATGTGTATTTTATAAGCAAATTATTAGTTGAATTTGCAGCGCAAATATGTCGCATAATCATCAATATTTTCTGGTGTTGTTTTTTGAGATAATTTTAACTTATTAACACCGAATTTAAAAACCTTAAACTTCTCTCCGCATATCCATAAAAAATGGCTCAGCAGTCATAAAATCTGCTAAGCCACTTTTTTGTGTTCTTTGAATAAATTTTGTAAACTATTTTGATGTTTGAAATTATTAACAAATTATTAGTAATTATTTTAGCGGCTCTACTGCCGATTTACATTCTAAATCCCATCATTTATCAATCTATAAAGTCAGGTTCCGTTCTGTAAGTGTTTGATAACCGGTGTTTAATCTTTGTGTATTTCCACAATGTATAGCTGCAATCGCTTATCATTTTTATTGATTATTCATAGCTGCATTTTTGTAAAATATGAGTAAAGCCCAATTATATTAGACTCTGCTCATTACTGCTTCCTGCAAATGCCTGTTGATTCGCGAACTACAACCCTGGGCTCATATTCTACACGCACGATTTTGGGAAGAGCGCTTGCTGTTTCTTCATTCAAAGCCAGCTTAGACAGCATTATTTCCACCGCCTGTCTGCCTTTTGCGGAAATATAATGTTCCACAGATGTAAGTGATATTCTGCGCATACGCCCGATAATAGTGTTATCGCAGCCCATTACCGAATAATCCTGAGGTATACGCAGTCTTTCGTCCAATATGGCATCCATAACGCCCAGTGCCACCATATCATTAAGTCCAACAATAGCCGTTACGCCCTCATCGTCCTGCACCAGTTCTCTGGTAAGATCATAGCCGGTTGAATATTCCGTAAACATATTTGCCGGTTCATTTGAGTCTGAGGCAGGCTTCGTTCTGAGCACAACGCCGTCTTTTATTCCATGTTTTTCAAACTGCATCTTAATCCCCTCAAGCCGCCTGAAGCGTGCCAATTGGTGAGTGTCCACAGGAGTTGAGATATATGCTATTTTTCTGTGTCCAAGCTGCAGCAGATGTTCAGCCATTATTTTCCCGCATTTAACGCTGTTAAGTTCAACTGAATCAGCGTCAATGGTCTCGTCCTTATCTCCTATTACTATCAATGGCTTGCTCTCGCACAAACGTTGAATTATGTCAGTATTTGATGTACAATAAGTGTAAATGATCCCCGCTATCGGCATACTGTTTATCATTCCGAATAAGCGTTCTTCTTCACTTCTTGTTCGCATTGTGCAAAAACAGACTACTCCGTACCCTGCCTTCTGGAATGAATTCTGAATTGATTCCACAAGCATTGTATAATACGGATTGGAAAAATTAGGTAATACTATCATAATGTTTTGTGATGAATTTACAGCCTGTTTCTTACGGCTGTATTTGTTATAACCTAACTCTTCGGCTGCTTTAAGCACCTTCTCTACCGTTTTTTGGGAAAAGTTCCCATGGGGGTTACGGCTTAAAATCATAGAGACCGTTGACTGAGAGCATCCGGCTAAGCGTGCAATATCGACAGTAGTAACCTTTTTATATTGTCCCAATATACTCACCTCTGAACGTGAAATTTTTTCTTTGCTTAATTAAATTTTATGTGCTATTCTGTTAAACGGATTATTATTTAGAACGGAGCGACAAAATGAACGATGTATTTGTTGAACAACTTGTAAAGCGGAAAGCATCAGGTGCTGTAATATTCCTCAATATTCTTGTGTATGCAGCTGCCATATTGCTTGTAATCCCATTTGTTTTTACCCGCTTATTTTTTATTACAATTCCTATTGCTGTAATTGCAGTATTCTTCGCTGCCCGCTTTCTGTTAGCACGACTCAAGTGGGAATTTGAGTACTCCCTCACTAATTCAGAACTTGACATTGCCATGATTGAAGGCGGAAAAAAGCGCTGCGAAATGCTGTCAATTACTGCTTTTGACATGGAATTTGCGGCTCCTGTCAGTTCCGAGTATTCAGCAGAATTCAAAAATCCCAATATCAAAACTACTTATAATGCAACCTCTTCTGACAAATCCGAAAATCGCTGGTTTATTATTTTTCGTAAAGACGGCAATCTTTGCAGGCTGATTTTTGAGCCAAAAGAGCAGATAGTTGAGGGAATTGAGCGCTTTAAGCCTTACATTGTACATAGAAGTGTGTAATTATACAAAACAAGCTGCCATCAGGATAGATATTACTGTCTTTCCCGATGGTATTTTTTTACATCATTTCTGTTTCTGTTCTATACCGATTTGCTTTAGTTTTTTCATCACGTTGTTTCCTCCGCTGCCGAAATAATCGTGGAGTTTTATAAATTCTTCGTATAAATCACTGTATATTTTCACATTTTCCGGTATAGGCTTATAAATTTCAGTAGGTTCTTTTGACATTGCGGCTGACGCCTCAAATATATCGTTCCAGCCGCCTTTGCTCTTTCCTGCGGCGCAGGCTGCAAGCATTGCTGCGCCCAAGGCACCGGTTTGTAAAACCGGTGAAACTTTGATTTCTCGGTTCAGCACGTCTGAAAATATCTGCATCATCATTTTATTTTTTCCGCTTATGCCGCCGCAGGCATATATACTTTCCACTTTTACTCCGTTGTTAATATAATTTTCTATTATCCTGCGTTTTCCGTAAGCCGTTGCTTCTATAAGTGCCCTGTATATTTCCTCCGGCCTTGTAGTGAGGGTCATACCTAAAATCATTCCTGTAAGGTTTCCATCGGACAATATGCTGCGGTTTCCGTTCCACCAATCAAGAGCCAAAAGACCGCTTTCACCCGTGGAAAGCTTTTCCGCCTTTGAAGTCAGAAGAGCCTGAAGGGAAATATTTTTCTCCTTAGCTTCATTATAATACTCCACCGGAACACAATTTTTTGCAAACCAGTCCAGATGGTCTCCCATACAGGCTTGCCCCGATTCATAACCAAAATATCCGGGCAAAACACCATCTTCCACAACACCGCATATTCCCGGAATTTTATATTCCTTTTCGTCGCATATTATATCACATCCGGATGTGCCCATTATCATCAGAAGCTGCCCTGGCCGGTTTATACCCACCGCCGGTACCGCAACATGGGCATCTATTGTGGGTACTGCCACCGCTGTTCCCCGGGCAAGTCCTGTCCATGCTGCTTCCGCTGTAATATATCCGGCTAAGCTACCATGCGGCAAAATTTTTTCCGGTAATTTATCTTCCGCCAAAAATTCAATTCTCGGGTCAACTGCCTTCAAAAACTCATGTGAAGGGTACCCGCTGGTTTTACTGTAAAGATTTTTATATCCCGCACAGCTATTGCACCTTATTTCATTGCCGGTAAGCTGCTCTGTAACATAATCTGCGGCTTCTACAAATCTGCCTGTCTCTTTGTATACCTCAGGGGATTCATCCAATATCTGCAAAATTTTAGGAAGCATTGATTCACTGGATATTTTGCCTCCGTACCTGCTCAGGAACTTTTCTCCCCGTTCCATTGCAATAGCATTTATTCGATCAGCCTCATATTGAGCTGCGTGATGTTTCCACAATTTTACATAAGCGTTTGGCTCACTTTTCATATCTTCCCTAAAGCAAAGTGGCTGACCCATATTGTCAACAGGCAGCATGGTGCAGGAAGTAAAGTCTATTGCTATTCCTATGATGTTTTCAGGACTTACACCGGATTTATCAATAGCGTCATTTGTCACAGCTTTAAGAGCCTTTAGATAATCTCCCGGATATTGTAAGGCCCAATCTTTGGCTAAGGGCGTTCCGTCCGGAAGCTGCTTATCCATTACTCCGTGCTCATAATTCTGTGTGCTTTCAGCAGCAATATCTCCGTTTTTTGTGTTTACAAGCACTGCTCTGGCTGATAAGGTTCCAAAATCTACCCCAAGTGTATATTTTGTGCACATTTTTCTCAGCTCCAATAATTAATCTTTATGTGTATACAGCATAGTGTTTTATTTGCAATTTATTTTATAATAAAACGCCCCATTTGTTTTAGCTTTAACGTAATGCCTGACAAATGGGGCGCAGTTTAAAAACATTTCTCGCTCTTCTATTACTGTTTCTTTTCAGTTTTAGCTTTGGGCTTTCCCTTATAGTAAGGACGATGGCCGTTCTTTCGCTTTGGAGAATAATTATCCTTTTCTCCTCCGTCTTCCCTTTGTTTAGGCTTTCCCTCCGGTTTCTGGGTTCTCTGGGAATTTTTGCCTCTTGGCTGGGACAGGCGTTTATTCTGCTCAGGCTGATTTTTCTCCTGTCCCTCCCGTTTTTTCCCATGCTCGTTTTTATGCTGCTGAGGCTTCTTATTTTGTCCTTGTCTCTGCTCTTTCTGGTGCTCACCGCCTGTTGTGTTCTCCCCATCGGGTCTTTGGGGCTTTCTGGGCTTATTATGACGGTGATTATTATTTTTACGTTTCGGCTCCGGATTTTCTTTCTGAGGTTCAGGTTGGGACACCACTATTTCGGGCACGAACCACTCATTTTCCGCCTCTTCCTCTGTCTCCTCAGGCTCAGGTACATAGTTGAGAACGTGGGGAGGCTCTTCTCCATCCTTGGGTCTGCCTCCGGGTACAGCGCACAGCTCATTTGCCTTATACAGTCTCAGTTCCTCGCTTGAGTCCTGATCCAGCTTAACTTTAACATTCTGGCGCATAAGGTTTACCTGAACGGCAGTGCCGTATCCGTCCTTTGTTTCAACAAAGGCCCCCTGCTTTGGAACATTTTTTATAAGCTCCTCATAGGCCTCCTGCTCGTAACGAAGGCAGCACATAAGCCTGCCGCAGCTGCCGGATATTTTAGTTGGATTTAAAGACAGGTTCTGAATTTTGGCCATTTTTGTGGAGACAGGCTGGAACTCATCTAAAAACTGACTGCAGCAATAGGGTCTGCCGCAAATTCCTATGCCGCCAACCATCTTTGCCTCGTCTCTCACGCCTATCTGACGCAGTTCTATACGGTTTCTGAAAATACCGGCAAGGTCTTTAACAAGCTCTCTGAAGTCCACTCTCCCGTCGGAGGTGAAAAAGAACATGGTTTTATTGCCTTCAAAGTTACATTCCACATCTACAAGCTTCATATCAAGGCCATGCTCTGCAATTTTTTTCTGGCAAATTTCAAAAGCTTCTTTTTCCCGCCTTTTATTCAGTTCTGCCACCCTTAAATCGTCCTCTGTGGCTACTCGCACCACGGGGCGCAGAGGCTGTACAACGGCTGTATCCTCCACCATATGATTGCCATAATTGCAATCTGCGATTTCGAGCCCCTTTGAAGTCTCCACAATCACCTTGTCGCCGCTTGTTATCTTAAGTTCCCCGGGGGAAAAGAAATAGCATTTGCCCCTATTTTTAAATTTTATGCTTATTACTTCTATCAATTACTTTTCCTCTTTCTTATTTTCCGGCAAGGAATCCACTGCCAGAAGTCCAAATATATGCTTTGCACCAACATTTACCTTGAGATATTTAACGCACAGCCTCATAAGTTCTATAATGCGGTTAAGCTGTAATTTATCAATACCCATATCAGGTCTCCGACCGCAAAGCATGTCCGTTATAACATAGATTGTATGCTCTGCAAAGTCCATAGCCTCTTTTCCGTCCATTCCCTCGTTCCGGGCGCACCATTGCATAAGAGTGCAGCTGTTACCGGATGCAATAGTTTTCAGATACGACAGAGACAGGCTGTCTGCCTCTTTATCATCCTGAGCAGGCGGAGAGCTTAGATTTATCTCAGCACAGCGGGAACGGACAGTACTCAGCAAAAGTCCGGGATTTTTAACGCACAGCAAAATCATAGCCCCGTTTGGCGGCTCTTCCAAAAGTTTGAGAGCTGCATTCTGTGCATTGGGATTCATACAATCCGCATCTTCTATTATATAAACCTTCCGCTTTCCCTCATTTGGAAGCACGCAGGCATCGGAGCGAAGGGCCCTTACCTGCTCCACACTGATCTCTCTTTTAAGTTTTCCTTCCCTGTCGGCAAGTCTGCCAATCACAATAAGGTCGGGGTGTATTCCTTCCCGCACTTTCCGGCAGGCCCTGCAATTTCCGCAAGGCGCGGGTTCGGGTCCTGTACACAGAGCGGCCTGAGCGATTTTTCTTGCCTCACGGAGACTTTCCTCAGCGGTCTGGGCCGAAATTATGCAGGCATGAGCAATATGCTGGGAATCTTTAAATTTTAATTCTGCCATGGTCGACCTCCGCAAAGTACACTTAACTAATATATTTTACATGTTTAGGCCTATATAGTCAACTCTTATGTTTTTTTATTTTATGTTTTATCATTGTAAAAATTTAAACCGTCTCTTTTTCCACTTGATAGCGACGCTTGTAACAGCTATAATAATATAATCTGAATGAAAGAAGGTATGTATATGGAATTGACGGCCATGGCCGGTTGGCTCAACAGTGCATTTGCCGGATATGACGGGGCTATATTAAACGCCATGCACGCTCTTGCAGAGGGTGCAGGAAAAGTTTTAACACCAATTATGAAAGTAATCACTTTGCTGGGCGAAAAGGGGATTTTACTCTTTTTGCTGGCGCTGGTTTTTATGTGCTTTGCCAGAACAAGAAAGTTCGGCGTCTGTGTTTTTGGAGCTGTATGCTGCGGTGCATTAATAACCAACATCATTTTAAAAGACATGGTTGCACGGCCGAGACCTTTTGAAGGATTACAGCAATTTACACAGTATTGGCAGTTTTTGGGTTCACCTGCTGAGGACGGATTTTCTTTTCCCTCGGGCCATGTAACCGCTGCCGCCTCCGGTCTTACCGCTCTGTGCTTGATCACAAAAGATAAGCGGCTGATAGCTCCCTCTGCCGTAATTGTTGTACTTATGGGTATCTCCAGAAATTATCTTATGGCCCACTATCCCTCCGATGTGCTTTTTGCAATGATAATCGGAGTTGCTTCCGCCTTTATAGCATGGGCTATCACAAAGCTTATTTATAAAGTGCTTGAAGCCAATGAGGATAATGGTTTTTGTTCCTTTGTGCTTGAATTTAACATTACCGATCTTAAAAATGCCGGCTATCAGGGAAAGCACTAACGCTGAGGTATTTTTATGAAGCTTTCTCTGTTTAATGAATTTAAAAATATAATCGTTCTTGATACGGAGACCAGCGGTCTGAGCTTTAAAGGTGACGAGATAATAGAGCTTGCCATGCTTAGAGTTTGCAATAAAGGCTCAGGCTTTGAAATTCTGGATGAATTTGATGAATTTATTCGTCTCAGTCCCGGCAGAGTTTTGCCGCAAAAAATAACAGAGCTTACCGGAATCACTCCTCTTATGCTTGAAACTCAGGGCTTGGAAAAAGCTGTCGTATGCCGTGCATTGGAGAATATGTTTTCTGTGGAAAAGCCTCTGGTGGTTGCCTATAACTCCCAGTTTGACATGTGCTTTCTCTACTATTTTCTTGCAAAATACGGCGATACCTCTGTTTTAAGGAACATAAAAATGCTGGATGCAATGACAGTATATAAGGATCGCCGCCCCTTTCCCCACAAGCTGTGCAACGCCATTGAGCAATACAATGTGGACGCAGTAAACTCTCACCGTGCCATTGATGACACTAAGGCCGCTTTTGAAGTTCTCGTGGCTATGGCAGAGGAAAAGGACGATCTGATGAGCTACATAAATCTTTTTGGCTACAACCCAAAATACGGAGTGTCAGGTTCAAAGATTTCCTCCGTCACATATAAGCCTCAGGGCTATGAACCCGGAATTCCGGTGTATGAACTGTAAAGCTGTTTTAATATTAAGCAAAAACCGCTCCGAAAGGAGCGGTTTTTTGCTTAAACGGCAGGTTTTTATATAATTACACTATTTTCACTCGAAATCCACAAATCCGGTTCTTGTTTTTGCCGGGTATCCCAGTTCCCAGATACACTTTCCGCATACGGGGCACTTCTCTCCCGTGTCGTGGAGCTTTTTTATTCTGGATTCGGCTCTCATAAGATACATATTTGTTTTGTCAACATATCCGCAGTTTGGGCAAAAGCTGAGATAATTTGCGAAGGAATCGAAAACCTCCTCCTGTCTTTCCCTTTTTTCCTCTTCGCTAAGCTCTCTCGGCTCTACGTTTTCATTTTTCAGCATATTGCAACCTCCCGATCAGATCCGGTGCTCGCGCTTAACACTGTCGTGGTGTTTATCTAATATGGGCAAAACCACGTAACGCATGAGCTTCATGTCCAGATTATAGTAATACACTGCGAAAAGCGCCGCTAAAGCAGCTGTGGTCGTGGCAAAAAACATTCCGATTTTTTTCATAATTCTCTCCTTTACCAGCCCATTGAGTCATCAAAGTCAACAAGTGTGGGGTCTAACGGCTCTTCATGTAAAACGCTCTGCATATACTGGTTTACAGCCCGCCTTGCCTCTGCCGGCGGAACTATGCGCGGATCCATAAGTGAGTGAGGCATCCATATAATGTTATATTTGTCCCGATACTTGTTAAACTCTTCCTCTAAAAGTCCGGCTGCACTTGCCATCCCCTTACAGCCCACATCATCATACATAATGATTGTATCACAGTTAAATTTTTCGGCGGTTTCCCACATCTGCAAAATGTGCCTATTACCGCCAACCGTGTGGGTACGCATAGGAGAGTGGGAGTAGCAGTCCGCCAGATCCTCCATAAGCTCAGCCTCATCATCAAGCTCTATTATATTATGTCCTGTCAGTGAGTCCATGTTAATAACGCAAAGTATTCCCCAGCAGTTATACAGCCAACCGCTGCCATGGGTATAATATGTAGAGCCGCAGCTCCATGCAAGCGCTCTGTGTCTTGTTTTCGGGAAAGTTTTTATTTGTTTTTCTGCCGCTTTTTGAAAAAGCTTCAAAGTTTTTTTAGACGAGGCAGCAAAATATTTCGTTCCGCCCTGCTGATAGAAATATATTCTGTAAAGTGCCTGAACTACCGGATTTAAAGTTGCGGATGATGTATTGGCGAATATATCCCAGCGCTCCAGTTCTTCCCTGTTCACCTGATTTGTCTTTGCAAGATGTTCTTTGAAAGTAACCCAGTTAAATTTCTCTCCTGTCTGCTGCTCCAAAAAGTCTATGGCAGCGTATAGCTCATGTACGCCGAACTCTCTGGTGGTAGGGTCGTCATACATAAGCGGAGAGTTTACAACGTAAACAGGTTTTCTGCCGTCATCAGAAAGAGCCCTGTACATGGCAGTATTATCCATCATGTTGGCATCACATGGATTATTGGTAGACAGCCAGAAGTTTCCTATATCCGGATACTCACCCTCAACTGCAACGCCTGTTTCAACCAGCGGAAGGGTACACATATCTCCGGGTATACCTACACTCACAGACTGGTCGAGATAATATCCTCCAAGTTCCTTTCTGAGCAGCGGAACCATAAATGCTGCCTGCTGCTGGATATTTATAGCGTTATAGTCGGGAAATCCGAAGAATATATGTTTAGGCAGGGTGTAGTCTATTGCAATTGTCTTTTCTGTGTGCTTATTTTCGCCGAACCGTCTGTCAGCCCGTATCATCTTCCAGATTGTATCTATTGTATCGCTTATCATACAGTCAATAGCCACAAGGTCGCACTTTAAAACCGGTCCTCTGTCCCCTTCCGTCCAGCGGTCAACCATGGCAGGCGCCGTAAGATAGGCGCTGAGCCAGCGATACTTCCAGAAAGCCTTTGCCATTCTCACAGGATTTCTTGCCACAAGTCCTGCCATCTTCACCCATGTGTACATCCAATAACCGAAGGCAACACCAGTATCTTTAACCCCTCGCCACTCTCTGCGGGCAAAAATATTGGTGTTTTCAATATAGCGCTGGCCTATGTAGTGGCAGTCTTCATCGCCCTTAAGAAAATGGCCCAAAGTGCCGTACTGCTCTTTAATGCTGTATTTTCTTTTCCACATATTTATGCCTCCATTACAGTCTGAATGCGTTTAATTTCAAGGCTTTCCACAAATGCCTGAAATCTCGTGCGGAGCTGACCGGTGGCAGCGTCGGTGTAATCCCTCTCTATCTGGCACACCGGCATTGTGCCGGGAAGCCGGAAACCGTCCATCATCCAGTTTGATATTTGGGCGCGCTCATAGCCCCAGTATTCGCAGAACTTCATGCTCTCAACCACAAGTCCATCTGCGCCGTATTCCTGAGCCAAATCGTAAAGGTAGCGTTTCCGCCCCACGATATTTTCCTGTCCCATAGATCTGGGACACTGATTTTCATTAAGGTACTTATCAGCAATTGCATCAAGAGCTGTCTGACCCTCTTTAATCACAATCCTGTCTCTGCCGGGAAGGGAGCCGAAACAATACCTGTCCGCAACAACCAAAGCTCCGCACTCCTCTAAGATTTTTGTAAACTCCGGATCGTCAATTTCTGCCCCTACAATCATAACTCTTGCTCTGTATTTATGTACGCTGTCAGGTTCTCTGTTATTAACTTCCTCAAGGGTCTCTCTGAGATACGGTAAAATAAGGTATTTGGGGCACACAAGGCTTACAAGCTGTATTACGTGAAATTCATAGCCTGTAATCGGCGGGTTTTGAAGCTTCCGTTTTTCTCCAAGCTCCGTTATTATTTGGCACACCTCATTATGCTGTTCAATGGCTTTGACCAGGCTTTCCTCAGAAAAGTCTACACCGTATACCTTTTCCAGCGGTTCGATTATTTTCTTTTGAATCTGCCTTTTGTAGTAGCCCACATACCACTCGGTCTTTTTAAACGGTACATCCATAAAACTTGTAAAAAATTTTTCCTTAGGTATAAGCTTGCAGTAGTCAAAATACTGCTCCATTCGGTTCATGGTGCCGCAGCATTCCTGTCCGATAAGAGCATCAATAAAGTTGTACCCTCCTTCAAAGGCCCGCTCAAGAATACTCTTAGAATAGGGACAGCAGCGGTTGGTCATGTAATAGGTGGCAAGATCCGTACTAATGCAGCGAGGCGCTCTGAGCCTAACGCCGAAACAGCCCTCAACGTCCAGCAAAACTTCCGGAATGTGGGAGCAGTTATAGCCGAGAGCCAGTCTTCCCTCATCGCAGGCCCTTTTTACAAGCTCATTGTTGGCCTCCTGAAGCAGATTTTCGAAGTAAATCAAGTGCTTTAGGTCTCGCATACGTATCACTCTTTTCTTATTTGATTTTAGCACTTATAGATACTATTAAAAGTTTAACAATATGTATAACCTCTGTCAACATATAAGTTTATTTTCGTAGATATTGTCAAAAGTATAACTGACTTTTTAGATGTTTTGACTGTTGCTTATCAGCAGTATTCGCCATTTTCAGGATAAATTATCATTATTTTTCTACTATTTATTCATTTTTGTCAAGTGTATGCCTTAACTGCAATTTACAAAAACAGGCGAAATATTATTACAGATTGTTTTCAGTCTGACTGACATATATCCTGTCTTTCCTATTTCCCGTCCGTGAGTTTTCAGCAATGCCATCCATAGAAAGCCGATTCTTTTACCTTAAAAAATTCCTGCCTCAGGGCAGGAATTTTCCATTTCATCCTATAATTTTAGGCGGTGTCAAATACAGATTTTTTATATTCCAAGTGCATTCTGCACGGAATTTAATTTTTCAGTTTAACGCCCGAAAACGGCAGTTCAGCGGAGAAAAGCTTGTTGAGATTACAGCTTTGTGCTATCATATAGAAAAACTTTCGGAGGAAAAGATGGAAAAAGAACTTAAACATGACCCTATATTTCTGGCCTGCAAGTCTCAGCCCGCCCACAGCGGTGATACGGATACCGGCCGTGACCTGCTGGACACCCTTAAAGCTCACAGCGACAGCTGTGTGGGAATGGCGGCAAATATGATAGGCGTCACAAAAAGAATAATTGCTTTTGAAAACGGCCCTTCGTATATGCTTATGTATAACCCGGAGATTATAAAGAAATCAGGCCCCTACAACACGGAAGAATCCTGTCTCTCCCTGCTTGGAGGTCCGAGAAAAACAAGGCGCTGGAAGAAAATAAAAGTGCAGTATCAGAATGAGTCTTTTGAAACACGGGTAAAAAGCTTTGAGGGCTTTACCGCTCAGATAATTCAGCACGAAATTGACCACTGCAACGGAATTTTAATTTAAGCAAAAAGGACAGAGTACATTATGTACCCTGTCCTTTTGCTGTTATTTTATTTTATATTCAATTCAAAAATACCGCCGTCAAAAACAATATCCCTGCCGTCATCATCCTTATAGAAAGAGACTTCTTCCTCGCCTACCTGTTGAAAGCCTAAGGAATTGAGCAAGTTTACAGAGGGTGTGTTTTTAAGTGCCGTACCCACCGTAATTTTTGTAATGTCCTGAGTTTTCATATACTCAAAGAGTGCAAGATGGCTTTCCTTTGCATAGCCCATACCGAAATAATCTGAGTGAAAGCAATAGCCAAGCTCATAGCTGTCAGGTCTTTTATTGAATGCAATATAACCGATAACCGTATCACTCAGACACACAGCAAAGAAGAAATGGTCTTTACTCTTGTTTGCTTCTTCCCATCGAGCCATTCTGGTACGAACATCCTCGTCCTCCGTGCTGTGGGGTCTATCATACTGTGCACACTGAGAGTGCGAAAAATCTTCCCAGATTCTTTTAATACTGAGCCAGTCGCTTTCCTTTATGTCGCGTATATGCAATCTTTGCGTTTCTAAAAGCATCTTGCAATGCTCCTCTCAAGCTTTGCTATCTGATAATTTGGGTAAGTTACTCCCCCATTATATCACTGAGCGTCTATTTTTTCCTTCAGCTCATTAAGATAAACCCAGCGCTCCGTTTTTTCCTCAAGCTTTGCTTCGAGCTCTGTCTGCTTTGCCTGCAATTCCTGAAGCTTCACATAGTCGGAGCAAAACTCAGCCTGTTGAGCCTCACACTCGGCTATCTCCCCTTCTATTGCCGCCAACTCATCGTCTATGGTTTCAAATTCCCGTTGTTCGTTATAGCTGAATTTAAGTTTTTTCTGTTTAGGCCGTTCCTGCTGTACTTTGGGCTTTTGGTCTTTGGGCGGTGTCTGCTCTGCTTTCCGCTTTTCCATCCAGTCTGTCCAGTTGCCGTTATACTGCTCCACATTTCCGTCACCCTTAACTTCAAAAATGGTTTCGGCCAGTCTGTCAAGGAAGAAACGGTCATGGGAGACAGCTATTATCGGGCCGGGGAAGCCCTGTAAATAGTCCTCCAGAATGGACAGGGTCATAATATCAAGGTCGTTAGTAGGCTCGTCCAAAAGCAGAACATTAGGCGCTGCCATAAGCACAGACAGCAAATACAGCCTGCGCCGCTCGCCGCCTGACAGCCTGCCTATCGGCATGGACTGCATAGTGCTTGGAAACATGAAACGCTCCATCATTTGAGCAGCAGTAAACGTTCCCTCGGCGGTTTTAAGCTCCGCTGAAATCTCATGTATAAAGTCATAAACTCTCTGGTTTAAATCCAGCTCCCGGCCTTCCTGAGTGAAGTAACCTATCTTCACCGTAGAGCCAATATCCACCTCACCCCAGTCAGGCTGCAATGTTCCTGCAATAATATTTAAAAGGGTGGATTTTCCGGCGCCGTTATGCCCCACTATGCCTATTCTGTCATCACGAAGCAGATTGTAGCTGAAATTACTTATAACATCACCGGCTCCGTAAGACTTACTCACATTTTTAAGTTCAATTATTTTTCTGCCTAAACGACTGGCGGCAGCTGTCATCTGCACATTGTCATCATACTCAGGTGCATCCTGATTTAACAAATTCTCGTATCTTTCAATACGTTCCTTGGACTTTGTAGTTCTGGCCTTACAGCCCCGCATTATCCACTCCCGCTCATGGCGCAGAATAGACTGTCTCTTTCGCTCAGAGGCCTCTGCCATTTCCTGCCGCTCCGCCTTGAGTTCCAGGTATTTAGAGTAGTTTGCCTCGTAGTGGTAAAGCTTTCCTCTGGAAAGCTCGGTTATATGATTGGAGACTCGCTCAAGGAAGTATCTGTCATGGGTCACCATGGCAATACCGCCCCTGAATTTTCTCAGGCGCTCTTCAAGCCACATAGTCATATCGGTATCAAGATGGTTTGTGGGCTCATCCAAAATGAGAAGGTCTGCGGGGTGAATAAGCACCGCTGCCAGAGCTATACGCTTACGCTGACCTCCGGAAAGTGTTCCTACTTTCTGAGTGAAGTCTGTAATTCCAAGCTTTGTAAGCATGGTCTTTGCTTCATATTCGTTAATACTCTGAAACTCTGCCGGGCAGTGAAGAAATACCTGCTCCAAAACGGTGGCATTATCATCCATAATGGGATTTTGAGGTAAATAGCTTACCTGAACATTAGGGTCTGTGCGGATTTCACCTTCGTCCGGCATTATATCTCCTGCCAGCATTTTCAAAAAGGTGGATTTTCCCGTACCGTTTATGCCGATAATGCCGCATTTATCGCCTTGGTTAATATAGAAGTTTACATCATCTAAAAGCTGACGCATACCGTAATTTTTAGAAATATGTTCTGCGGATAAAAGCATAGCCGCCTCCTGATACTTCAATGATTTATAAATTAAGCTTATTCAACCGATTACCTGGAAAAAGACTGGGCATAAGGTTTATGTTTTACTGGTATTGTACCATATAAGTGGGAATTTGACTACGTTAAATTCCGTCTTTCATTTAGCCTCATTTTCTGGTAAGATGTAAAAAAAGCGAGGTGTGCAATATGAATGAGAACAAATGTCTTGAAGTCTGCGTTGACAGCTTTTCTTCCGCTATGGCCGCAATCCGCGGAGGCGCAGACAGGCTGGAGCTGTGTACATGCCTTCTTGCAGGAGGTCTGACACCTGACGTTGTACTTTTAGAGCAGATAAAAGATGAGAGTGATATACCTGTTCGATGTCTCATGCGCCCCAGATTCGGGGATTTTCTTTACGCCGATGATGAAGTAGCTCTCATGGAAAAACAGATTAAAAATCTTCGGTACGCCGGTGCTGACGGCTTTGTTATAGGTTGTCTCACAAAAGAAGGTGAGCTTGACGGCTTCAAAATGGAGCGGCTCATCTCTGCCGCCGGCGGAAAATCACTCACCCTGCACAGAGCTTTTGATGTAAGCCGTGACGGTATAAAGTGCGCCCATGATGCCGTGGCTTTAGGCATAGACACTATACTTACCAGCGGTCAGGCCAAAAGTGCATGGGATGGCAGGGATTTTCTCGCAGACCTTGTAGGTGAAAACCTGCCTCTTACAATCATGGCCGGTGCGGGAGTAAATGCCGATGTAATTAAGAAGCTGCGGGAGATTCTGCCTATTGACACTTTCCACATGAGCGGAAAAGTAACTTTACAAAGCGGCATGGAGTTTAGGCGTGAGGGAGTGCCTATGGGTCTTCCCGGCTTAGATGAATTTCAGATTTGGCAGACTGACGAAGCTGCTGTCCGTGAGGCGGCGGCGGTTTTGAGAGGGAAAACTGAATGTTAAGCAGTGATATAAAAACTTACGCCCATGAGCTGTGGGAAACTGTCAGGCCCACTTTAAACACTGTGGGTGATGAATTACAGGAGAAGATCGACAAATATCAGGGAGACATGAGAATTCTGTTAGAGCTGTCCTGCGGCAGCCTCCCGGCTTCTGATCTTGCAAGCGTAGATTTTCAGGTTATTGTCTCATACGCTGAGCATTCGCTTAAGCTTAGGGAAATTTCGCCCTACTGCAAAGACATATCGGAGGATATTTTTCTGCACTGTGTTTTTTATCCCCGCATAAATTCTGAGGATTTAGTTGATTGCAGAGGCTTTTTTTATGAAAAGCTAAAAAATGTGGTAGCAGGTCTAAGCGGAACTGAGGCAGCTCTCGCCGTTAACCGTTGGTGTGGAGAAAATATGACCTATGAAATGACCGATACCCGCTCCATTAACCCGCTGACTGCCTACTCCTGCGGTTTGGGTCGCTGCGGTGAAGAAAGCACTTTCGGAGTCACTGCTCTCCGCTCCGTGGGAATTCCTGCAAGACAGATTTATGTGCCTTGGTGGAGTCATTGCGATGACAATCACGCATGGGTGGAGTGCTATGTGGACGGCCACTGGCACTTTTTAGGCGCATGTGAACCGGAGCCGGCGCTTGACAGAGGCTGGTTCGTCAATGCCTCCAGTCGGGCTATGGTAATCTGCTCCCGAAACTACTTTTCCTATATTGGAGAGGGCTTAAAATCAGAATCTTTGGTGCAGAAAAAAGGCATAAGCCTTAATTATAACCAGATACGTCGCTATGCTGAAACAGCAGAAACTAAGATTTTTGTAAAGAATGAGTCCGGCGTGGCTGCAAAAGGCTCATGGGTTCGTTTTTATGTTGAAAACATGGCAGAGCTTGCATGCATTGCCGCCCTGCAAAGCGATGAAAACGGTGAGGTTACCATTGAAAGCGGTCTTGGCAGTATGCTCATAGAGGCAGAATATGAAGGTAAATTTTCATGGGAAAAGATAACTGTCAGAGAAGACAGTGCTGTAACGCTTTATCCCAATCTTGATACTCCGCCTCTGGGAGAAGACACATGGGACTTCACAGCTCCCGAAACAGGGCATAAAAACAAATCATTTTTAAGCCCTGAGGAGCAGGCGCAGAAAACCCGGACTCTCCGTGCAGTGGAAGAAAAAAGGATTCAACGTATTAATTCCTACTGGCTAAGCAAGTACGAAACTGCAGATACAAAAATGCAGGAAGTTTTCCGTACAGCCGCAGGTCACGCTGAAGCTCTCTGGGATTTTTACTGTGAATACGGCAATGAGGCAAAAAACATCCTTATGAGCTTAAAGCCAAAGGACTGGCGGGACTGCGACCCCTCTGTTTTAGTTTCACACATTGAGGGCGCAAAGAAGTTTAAAACCGAAGATAATAACTTTATTCCCTATATTCAGTGTCCAAGAATAGGTTACGAATTGCTGACTTCCTGGCGCTGCGATGTTGAAAATGCTTTAAGCCAAGATGAAAAAACAAGGTTTAAAGCTCATCCGGAAAAGCTCTGGTCTTGGATATGCAGCCGCTTTAAAGATGGCAGCTGTCGTTATCTTCCTGTTTTGTGGTTTCCGCCCGGAGCGGCTTTGAAGCTGCACGCCGCCGATTTAAAAGGCAGGCGGCTGCTTTTTGTAGCAATAATGCGCACCCTTGGTGTAGCCGCAAGGCTGAACCCGGTAGACGGTCGGCCGGAATTTTTGCAAAATTCCGTATTTCGAGCCGTTGAGGCAGATACACCTGAGGAACCTATGGCAAAATTACATATTAAAACCGATGCTTCTATGGTCTATGCTCAGAGCTGGGGGCTCTCCCGCTGGGTGGGAAGTTGGCAAAGCCTTGATTTGGAGGATGCTGATTTAGAGGATTTAGAGCTTCCCTTAGGCATATATAGGCTTCACACGGTGAACCGACTGCCAAACGGAAATCAGCTCATTTCTTACAGCACCTTTGAGCTTAAATCTGATGTGGAGCTTATTGTAAAGAAGCGTAAAGCCGCAGCTGAACAGCTTCTGGCAAGCTTTAAAGCCCCGCTCCCGATTAAAGCGGAGGGATTGGAGTTGCAGTTTTATCTTGAACCCGGCGCCGAACCTACCGAACACAGCTTAAATGAGCTTATTGCCGCTAAGAGCAGAGTAACAGAGTTGATGGCAAAAGGGCTTAGCATTAGATTTATAATCCCAAACTCCGAAGGCATGGAGAATCGTACCCTCATTAAAACGCTTAATGACATAAACGGGGTCAAAACTCAGGTGACCGATTTTAACTCTCCTTCCCTTGAAAATCTTGCAAGGGCATTGTACCTTGAGCCCGGACAATGGCCTTTAATATGCCTCAGCGACGGCGAGACCGCTTACTACGGTCATGCCGGTTATGCTGTTGGCTCTGTGGGACTGGCTATGGAGCTTTCCCAACTCATATTGAATAAATAAAAAATGTCCCTTATGTATTGAGTTACATAAGGGATATTTTAATATGTTCTGATGTCTAAAGCAGGAGACGATTATTCGATTTCCTTATACATAGCCGGTGCAGAGGCTTTATTTGCTGTCTCGTTTATCTCAGTAACTTCCACCTTTAAAGTTCTCTGACCGAAGGCGACTTCTATTATATCTCCGACTTTTACCTGATAGCTTGCCTTTACCGTCTTTCCGTTTACACTGACCCTCTCACCGTCACAAGCATCGTTTGCAACCGCTCTGCGTTTTATAAGTCTTGAAACTTTTAAATATTTATCAAGTCTCATTTATGTTCTCCTTTTAAAAATAACCGCGCACTAAAACAGTACGCGGCTATTACATCACTTTTTTACTTACTTGGAAACAGCATCCTTAAGTGCCTTGCCAACCTTGAATGAAGCAACACGGGAAGCAGGAATCTGAATTTCCTCTTTGGTCTTGGGGTTACGGCCTACACGAGCGCCGCGCTCCTTGACCTCAAAGGCACCAAAGCCCACCAGCTGTACTTTATCGCCTGCAACGAGAGTCTCAGTGATAACATCAAAAGCTGCGTTTATAGCCTTTTCGCTGTCCTTTTTGGATAGCCCGGCCTTTTCCGCTACTGCGGTAACAAGTTCTGCTTTATTCATGTAATAATCCTCCTAAATAATGCGGCTCAATGCCGTACTATGATGATTTTGCCCCAAAACGGGAAAGAATACTCAATTTATATTCCGCAATACGCATGTTCAAAAATGCGCTTTATTAAAATACCACATTCTTCAGTCATAATCAAGTAAAAATTTGCTTCTATACCCTGTTTTCGGCAATTTCCTTTTACCGCATATGAAGTATTCCCGCAATTTTTTCACCGCCCGGAATAAGTCCCATATCTTCTTTTGTAATGGAGCGCATAGCTATGGATGAAACAACGTAGATAACAATTGCAGCAAGCATTGCTATTGCCATTGCAAGGAATGTTGCCATATGGCTGACGCCTAAAAATCTTTCTGCAATTCCGTAAACTCCCCATGCTGTAAGAGCCATAAGACCACTGCAAAGAAGAGGTCTGAACATTATCACGTGAAGTCTTGGGTTCTTATCCAGCACTATGCACATGAATATGAAATTCAATATACTCATAAGTGCATAGCTTACAAGCGTACCGATAGGAGCGCCGTAAATATTTATTCTGGGATCTGCCACAAGGAACCAGTTTACAGCTATTTTAGCAATTCCGCCCACTATCATGGTGTACATGGGCCAGACTTCCTTTCCGGAAGCCTGAAGCACGGCATTCTCCATTAATACTATGCAAACAAAGAAGGATGCAAGACCCATTATCATTAGCAGTACAGGCCCCGAAGCGTGACTGCCCGGATATATAACATTCATTATAGGCTCAGAGAGCACGGCCAGGCCCACGCCCATCGGCAGGCACAAAACAGCGGCAATTCTCATTGAATCCTCAGAAATCTTCGTGGCCTCATCATTTTCTCCCCTTACTATGGCGGTAACTATTGCAGGAACTACGGATATAGTGAGGGGGGTAATTATAGCGGCAGGTAAATTAAATAAAGTCTGAGCTTTGCCGTATACGCCGTATAGTACCTGTGCTTTCTCCAGACTGAAGCCTGCTGCATCCTGAAGTCTTCCCATACAGAGACTTGAGTCCACCAGATTTAAGAAAGCCAGAACGCATGAACCAAAAGCAATGGGTATTCCGATACGCATAAAATGGCTGAAAATTTTTCCGTAGCTGTCCGGTTCATCAGGATTATCAGGCATATTCATAGGGTAATGGTGCTTTTTATATAGTGCCATATAAATGAGAGCCACAAG
This sequence comes from Oscillospiraceae bacterium, assembly GCA_020025675.1. GTDB lineage: Bacteria > Bacillota > Clostridia > Oscillospirales > Oscillospiraceae > Limivicinus. Next base: position 4,781 of record JAHHRS010000013.1, on the reverse strand, counting down.
AGACCCAGCCACAACGCCAAATATGGCGCCGGCAGATCCCACGGCCTTGCCCCTGCCCATTTTCATAAGCACAGCGGCCAGAACCAGCCCAACCACCACTTTTACAAATACTTCCAGCACCTGACCCACAGTGGTGGGAATCATATTTCCGTATCCCTGACAGTAGCCTCTGTATGCCGACACAAGGCACACCAGCAGCACAGCAAAAGACATCGCCTTTATGCTGAGAGCAGCTGGAGGATTATGCAGTATCTGAACAGCTATCTGATTTGGAAACAGGAACATTAAAAGGGAGCATACAAGTCCTATTACGAAAAAGCTGAGCCAAGCCACTGAAAAAGTCCGTCTTGCCTGCATGACCCGACCCTCTGCATTGGCCTCAGAGATAAGCCTTGAAAGAGCTATGGGCAGTCCGGCAGTAGCCAGAGTTAAAAAGACATTATAGACATTATAGGTGGCAAGGAACATGGAATATCCATCGTCTCCGATGATATTCGCAATAGGAACTTTATATATAAATCCCAGTATCTTCATTATCAATACCCCGGCTGTCAAAATGGCTGCGCCGTGGAGATAGTTCTGACCTTTGTTTTCTTCCATATTAAAACCTCCGTTCCATTTTTACTGTGAAGGCATAATACCTCATTATAAGAATGTTTTAATACTATACTCTCATATACTGAAAATTTCAAGTGAATTAAGGTTAAAAAAGCTCTGCCGCAGCATATGCGGCAGAGCTTTCTGTACATTTTCAGCTCTTGTATTTATTTTATTGCAGTTGTTCCAGAATATGACGGGCTACATATACACCGCTTGCCGATGCATGTGAAAGAGAATGGGTAACACCGGAGCAGTCTCCTATAACGAATAAGCCCTTGCTCTTTGTCTCAAGATTATTATCAAGCTCAACTTCCATGTTGTAAAACTTGACCTCAACACCATAGAGCAGAGTGTCATCGTTTGCAGTGCCGGGTGCAATGTTATCAAGGGCGTATATCATTTCAATTATACCGTCCAGAATACGTTTTGGTATAACAAGGCTCAAATCTCCGGGAGTAGCCGCCAAAGTGGGAGTAACAAAATTTTCATTTATTCTGGCCTCAGTGGAACGCCTGCCGCGGACCAGATCTCCGAAGCGCTGAACAATAACACCGCCGCCCAGCATATTGGAAAGTCTGGCTATGCTCTCTCCGTAACCGTTGGAGTCCTTGAAAGGCTCTGAAAAGTGCTTGGAGACAAGAAGGGCAAAGTTTGTGTTCTCGGTGTGTTTTTCCTTATCCTCGTAACTGTGACCGTTGACGGTAACAATTCCATTTGTATTCTCATTTACAACAACGCCATGGGGATTCATGCAGAAGGTGCGTACAAGGTCCTCAAACTTTTCTGTGCGGTATACAATCTTGCTCTCGTAAAGCTCGTCTGTAAGATGAGAGAAAATTTCTGCGGGAAGCTCAACTCTGACGCCAATATCTACACGGTTAGATTTTGTGGGAATATCCATGCTGCCGCACACAGACTCCATCCACTTGCTTCCGCTTCTTCCCACAGAGATAACGCAGCGTGAGCAGGTGTAGCTCTTATCGCCTGCTATCACTTCATAACCGCCCTCTGTCTTTTTGACAGTATCAATAGCGGTGTTAAAGTGAAACTCCACCTTTTCCTTAAGCTCGTCATATATGTTTCCCATGACCACATAGTTTATATCTGTGCCCAGATGGCGAACCTGAGCATCCAGCAGATGCAGACCGTTTTCAAGGCAGGTGCGTTTTATGGCAGTGTTTGCGGTAGAATAAAGTTTTGTCCCCTCGCCGCCATGACTCAGGTTTATTTTATCCACATACCGCATAAGCTCTATGGCCTGCTGTTTGCCGATGTACTCGTACAGAGTACCCCCAAACTGGTTTGTAATGTTGTATTTGCCGTCGGAAAAAGCACCTGCACCGCCAAATCCGCTCATAATGGAGCAGACAGGGCATTTAATGCAGGATTTCACCTTTTTGCCGTCAATAGGGCATTTTCTGGCATTTAAAGCTTTTCCAAGCTCAAAAACTGCAACCTTCAGATTCTTTTCGCTTTTAGCTAATTCATAGGCTGTAAAAATTCCGCCGGGGCCGGCGCCTATAATAATTACATCATAATCCATTTTATTACTGCTCCTTTCAGGGCAAAAAACAAGCCGCCTACCTCAAATTCAAGCTCATAGGCTTAATATTTGACGGGGCAGCAAAATCTATCCTCGTTAAGAGTAACACGCAAATGCAGTGGTGTCAAGTAAACATAGTATGAATTGCAAAAACCGCGTATATTTTGCACATAAAAATAAGAAATCCGGAGAACCTGCGGGTTCTCCGGATAAATGAGCATTTAACTTTTAAATTACTTTGCCTTGCGGACAGAGTCGATGTGACGGGTGAGATCCAGCATCTTCATGGAGAAGCCCCACTCGTTGTCGTACCAAGCCATAAGCTTAACGAAGTTATCGTTGAGGGAAAGGCCAGCCTTAGCATCGAAAATGGAGGTGTGAGCATCGGTTCTGAAGTCAGAGGAAACTACTTCCTCATCAACATACTCGATTACACCCTTCATCTCGTTCTCAGAAGCCTTCTTAACAGCAGCGCAGATCTCATCGTAGCTTGCGCCCTTCTCAAGACGTACAGTCAGGTCAACGATGGAAACATCGCCTGCAGGAATACGCATGGAAGTACCGGTGAGTTTGCCCTTGAGTTCGGGGATAACCTTGCCGACAGCCTTTGCAGCGCCGGTGCTGGTGGGAATAATGTTGTTATAAACGCTGCGGCCCAGTCTCCAGTTCTTCTTGGAGAAGCCGTCAACAACTGCCTGAGTAGCGGTGGAAGCGTGAACGGTGGTCATAAGGCCTTCCACGATGCCGAAGTTATCGTTAATAACCTTAGCAAGAGGAGCAAGGCAGTTGGTGGTGCAGGATGCGTTGGATACAAACTGCATGTCGGGGGTGTACTTCTCAAGGTTTACGCCGCAGACGAACATGGGGGTATCGTCCTTTGCAGGGCCGGACATAACGACGACCTTTGCGCCGGCATCAATGTGGGGCTGAGCGTCTTCTTTTGTAAGGAACTTACCGGTGCACTCCAGAACATATTCAGCGCCCAGCTCGCCCCAAGGCAGAACGGAAGGATCGCGGGAGTCCAAAACGGGAACTCTCTTGCCGTCAACAATGATGACAGCCTCTTCGTCATTGTAATCCACGGTACCGTCAAATCTGCCGTGAACAGTGTCATATTTAATGGCGTAGGCCAGCTGACCTGCGGATTTGCCGGGAGCGTTGATGCCGACGACTTCGATGTCGTCAGACTTGATGGCACCTCTGAATGCAAGGGAACCAATGCGGCCGAAACCATTGATACCAACTTTTATCATAGTGAATTCCTCCATTAAAAAATTTACAAAATAATATGCGTAAAAGCTCATAAGATATATGAGTCTGTTACTTTCATTGCAAATAAATTGTACCATACAACAAGAGCAAAAAGCAATATGAAACGGCATTTATTATGCCCGCAAAAGTGCCGAATTTTTCGTTAAAAGGCAACTTTTTTCTGTACGGCTCTTGTCTATTTTGTCTATTTTTGATAAAATATGTAAATAGATGTATAAGGGTTGGGGAGAATGTGAGCTTTTTCCCTTTCCGATTATTTTTGTTCTGAAGGAGTTCACTATGGAAATGTTTTCTGCTGATATACTTTCCCTTACAAGCGAGGCCGCCGTCATGGTACAGCACGGGAAAATCACATACGCAAACCCCGCCGCCCTAAATATTGCCGGGGCAAACTGTGTAGGCCAAAGTCCTGCTTCCGTTTTCGGTGAGGAAATATGCGGAACTCAGGCCAGTTCCTTTGTGGCAGACGTTCCTATCAATGGTACCAACTGCATTGTACGGGTATCAAAGCATGATTACGGAGATCTTATATTTTTTACTCCGGGGAGCAAATGCCTGTCTATTTTAAACGAGCCGTTTATGTGTACCATGCGAAACTGCCTTATGCTCATTGAGTTTTCAGCCGACCAGCTCCGCCAGATAGCCGAGGACAGAGGGGATGAGGAGAGCCTGAGTCGGGTAAGAATAATAAGCCAGAACTATTACAGAATGTCAAGGCTTATCGGTAATGCTTCCTTCGTTATGAATTTTGAGGCCGGTACAATGCCATGTGCCATAGCCCCCGTTAATATTTCCAAAATATGCCGTGACATTCTGGAAATGACAAAAGTTTTTGCGCCTCTGCCGAAAATATACACCAGCCTCTGTGACGAGTCCGGAGACATTGTTATAAATGCCGACCGTGATCTTATAAAAAAGCTTATATTCAATCTTCTTTCAAACTGTCTTCTCCATGCGGAGGGCTGCACTAAAATAAACCTCAGTCTCTATAATTTGCCGGAGAGTGTAATTATTTCGGTTAGTGACGACGGCAAGGGCATTGAGAAAGATGATCTTATAACTGTGTTTGAGCGATATAGATACAACTTTAATCTGAGTGTCATGGGAAAAGGAGCAGGGCTGGGACTTACGGTGGTGCGGCGTATTGCCCAGCTTCATAAAGGCACTTTACTTTTCGAGAGCAGGCCGAATCAAGGCACTTCTGTGAGGGTTTCCCTGAGCAAGAATCTGTCACCCAGAGTCTGTCTCCATTCACCGAGTACAGAGGATGATGTATGTGCCGCAGATATGCTGGAGGGTTTATCCGACTGCCTCAGTGCCCAGTATTTTTCTGAAAAGTATATGGACTGAAAATAATAAAAAGGCT
>JAHHRS010000012.1 GCA_020025675.1 Oscillospiraceae bacterium | reverse complement strand
GAGTTCATCCGGCAGCTTCTCTGTTTTCTTTTTCCTGTAATGGTCAATACACAGATTTCTTGCGGTGGTATATAGATACTGCAAGGCCTTTCCCTCAGCTTTATAGCTGTCGCTTTGAAAAAGCCGCAGAAAGCTTTCCTGACAAATATCTTCTGCCAGTTCCCGATTTCCTAGTTTGTACCAACAGAATCTGTATAGTTTTTCGTACTGCTCTTCTATGTCCACACTCTCGCCTCCCTTCATAAGCATTAACGTTTGAGCAATTAAAAATGTGCGCTTATTATAAAAAAATTTCCCTGTTTCCGCAATTTGAGAAACAGGGAAATAATTTTTTACATTTCTCCGTGGTCTTTCAGCCATGCAACGGATTTTTTAAGTGCCTCAACGGTTTTGGTCTCCAGAACTACACGGCAGTTGTGCTCCTTGGCAAGGTTCAAATACTCCTGAATATTCATTTCACCGTCGCCTAAGGCTCTGTGAACCTTAGTGCCTGCGGCGTCGTGCATATGCATATGGTGCAGCCTGTCAGAACGCTTTAGGATTTCCGGCTTATCTATGTTATTTACAGCATGGTCATGGCCTATATCAAAAGTCATGGAAAAGGCCTGGCTTTCAAGCAAAAGGTCAAGGGCATGTCTTAAAAACGGCAGATCAAAGCCGTCTGTATTTTCTATGCTGACCCTTATGTCTGCATTGCCTATGGCCTCCGTCACCTTGTCTCTGAAAACACGGAATGAGTCCAGATACAGCTGCTCATTTTCAGCGTAAACATAGGTGCGCCCGTGGGGAAGCGTAACGTAAATGCCACGCAAAAGGTGCATATTAAGGCTTGGAATTTGCAGCTTTTTTGCAATCTCCACAGTTTTTAACATTGTCTGCGTATAGACCTCTGCAATACCTTTATTTACACTGCATGGATCAAGCGCCTCATCTATATGTATGGTGTAATAGATGCCGTAGTCTTTTTTTATTTTTTCCAGTGCCACTACGTCCATACTCTCAGGCTGATATTGAGGAAAGCTCATGTTAAGCTCTATAAATTTAAGCCCCAGCTCAGAGCAAAGCTTTGCAGTGTCCTCTGTACTTTTAAGTTCTATAAGTGTGGGTGCTCCGAAATCAAGCATACATACTACCTCGGTTCAGTTAAATATATAGCCTTTCAGCACCTTTAAAGTGTTCCACACACCATCAATGTGGCTGCGCTCGTAGCCGTGGCTTGCATAAACGCCGGCACCTATAAGGCCGTGGCGTATATCATACCCTGCATTTAACGTTGCCTCAACATCAGAGCCGTAGTGTGGATATACGTCCACAGCATAAGCCGCATGTTCGCGCTTTGCAGCTTCGATAAGCTCTCCTACCACTTCGTAGGAGTAAGGGCCGCCGGAATCCTTGGCGCAGATGGACACCTTGCGCTCGGTGCATTGTAAGCCATCACCTACACACCCCATATCAACACTGATTGCCTCCGTAACACCGGCAGGTACAGAGGCTGAACCGCCGTGACCCACTTCCTCGTATACGGTAACGTGGACATAAACAGCCCTTTCAGGCTCTAAGTCATTATCCTTCATGTATTTTGCAAGTCCCAGAAGTATGCCTACGGAAAGTTTATCATCCAGAAAACGGCTCTTAATATAGCCGGACTCTGTTATTCTTGTTCTGGGTTCAAAGCATACAATATCCCCTACTTCTATGCCCAATGCTCTGGCATCCTCAGCGCACTCCACAGGCTCATCTATAACAACTTCCGTTGTTTCAAAGTCACGTTTCTTTTCGCCGTATTCGCCGTTAACATGGACTGAGGCATTAACAAGCTGTAAGCAGCCCTCAAAGCATTTACCTGTTCTCGTATATATATGAACATTCTCAGCCTCGGCGTTTTCGGCTCTCATGCCCCCTATATTTGTAACTTTAAGACGACCGTTTGATTTTATTTCACATACCATAGCTCCCAGAGTATCGGCATGGGCTTCAAGGAGCAGTCCGTTTTCTCTGTTTTTACCGCCAAGCTCAACCAAAACTCCGCCCTTGGTAGTAATTTCAGCTTTGTATCCCAAAGCCTCAAACTCATTTTTCACCCACTCGGCAGCCTTTTTGGTGTATCCTGAGGGACTGTCTATGGCTAAAAGCTCCACAGCCTTATTGGCCCCGTATTTTGCATATTCTCTATCCATAAAATTCAACTCCATTCTTTTAAATTTATTTGATTATATCACCTATTAACATCTATTTCCATAAATAAAAAATTAATAAAATTGATTGGAAATTTACTTGCTCCGTGATATACTTGCGTCAGAGTCTCATTCCGCTTTTCAAAATTAAACCAAGTTTTCAGGAGGTCAATATGCTTTTTAAAAACGCTAATATTTTTACCCCCTCTGAGGGGTTTGTTCATGGCAGTTTTTATGTAGAAAACGGTCATTTCGGCAAGATTTTAAACCATGTACCCGATGAACAGGGTGAAGATTTGAAGGGTGCATATGTTATTCCGGGCCTTATAGATGTGCATAATCACGGCAACAGCAACGCAGACCTATCTGACGGCGACTATGAGGGACTTTTAAAAATGGCAAAGTATCTGGCCTCTGTCGGTGTTACTTCCTTCGCCCCCGCCACTCTTACCCTTCCCTATGAAGTTCTTTCCAAGGCATTTGCCACCGGCGCAAGGCTTAACAAAGAGCAGCCCTATGGTGCTTCCCGCCTTATGGGTATGCAGATGGAAGGTCCCTTCTTCAACGAAAAGAAAAAAGGTGCTCAAAATGCTCTGCACCTGAGACTGCCGGATTTTGAGGCTTTTAAGAAATTATACGATGACTGCGGAGGTCTTATCCGAATTGTAGACGTAGCCCCCGAACTGGAGGGAGCAGAGGACTTTATCCGAAAAGCGAGCAGGCTTTGCACTGTCTCACAGGGGCACACCGACGCCAGCTATGAGGACTCCAAACGGGGCTTCGAGGCAGGAGCAAGACAGGTGACTCACCTCTTTAACGCCATGCCACCAATTCACCACCGTAACCCCGGCGTAATCGGCGCAGCCGCAGAACGTGACGATATAGTTGCAGAGCTTATTTGCGACGGTCTCCATGTTCACCCCAGTATTGTCCGCATGGCCTTTAAGCTCTTCCCCGGCAGAATATGCCTTATATCCGATGCACTCCGCTGCTGCGGAATGCCAAACGGCAAATACGATTTGGGCGGACAGGACGTATTCCTTGAAGGCGGAGTTGCAAGACTGGCTGACGGCAACATTGCAGGCGCTGCAACCAACCTTTTTGACTGCATGAGAAATGCCGTTTCCTTCGGCATTTCAAAAGAAGAGGCAATCAAAGCCGCTACCGAAACCCCTGCCAGACAGATAGGCCGTATAGACCGGATAGGCACTATTGAAGAGGGCAAGCTTGCAGACTTCGTTGTTTGCGACGAGGATTTAAACCGCAAAGCCGTTTACATGGGCGGAGAAGCCCTCTGAAATTAAATTTAAAAACCAATCAGGCGATACCATAAGCTTTTATGGTATCGCCTTTTTTATTAAACTCTGCATGATTTCAAATACAGTGTACCCACATCTCCCACGACTTTATGTAATTTATATTTAATTCTATGTCATTTATACTTGACATTAAGAAAGTTATATGCTACTATGCATACACAGGAAGGAGATGTACTGATGGCAAAGAACATAGCGCTGAAGCTGGCACGAACAAAAAAAGATATGACTCAGAAAGACCTTGCCGAAAAAATCGGCGTTTCAAGGCAGACAATTAACGCCATTGAAAAGGGCGAATACAACCCTACAATAAAACTGTGTCTAAAAATATGTTGGGCATTAGACGCAGGTCTTGACGAACTGTTTTGGGAGGAAGAGAACGATGAAGAAATCTAAAAGCAATCTTGATGAAATGCAGGAGCAGAAGCTCTTAAAAATTGAAAAATACGGTTTCTGGCTTGTATTCTGGGGGCTTGTAATAGATATTTATGTACAGATTGCCATGGGAAACGGCGGTTTTGAGTATATCGGCGGAGAAGCCATTGTTTTGCTTATTGCTTCCGTTTATGTGTCTGCAGCCTGCACAAAAAACGGAATCTGGGACAGAAAACTGAAACCGGATTTTAAAACGAACTTAATTTTAAGTCTTGCAGCAGGTCTTGTAGTTGGAATTTTCTGGTTTATAGTAAGCTATTGCAGATACCATGCCCTTGCCGGTTCATTTGCAACCTTTGCCGTGATGTTTATTTCGGTCAGTGTTTTGAGTTTTGCTGCACTGTGTATTACAGCCGGATTTTATAAGCGCAGAAGGAATAAGTTAGAAGAGAATACAGACAAGGAAGAATTTGAGGAATAAAGAACCGGGAAGGTATGTGTTTTCCATACCTTCCCGGTTTTAAGTTTTTACTTCACTTAATGTATCCGCCAACGCAAAAAAGCTTCACAAAAAGGGGTGAACAGAAGCAGTCAAAACAGGTTAAAGTTGAATACTCTGTCAGCAATTCCCGCTTTTAAAATGCTCTTCTGCATGACGTTTTATAGCCTCGAAGCTCTCCTGACTTATATCGTGTTCAATTTTGCACGCATCTTCCATGGCCTGAGCCTCGTTTACTCCCAAATCAACAAGGAAATTTGTCAAATGACGATGTCTTTCGTACATTTTTTCAGCTATCTCCATTCCGCTGTCAGTAAGGCTTATAAGTCCGTCCTTGTCCATAGTTATATATCCGTTTTCACGGAGTCTTTTTGTAGCATAGCTTACGCTTGGCTTTGTAACTGAAAGCTGCTCTGCCACATCAATTGAGCGAATATATCCTTTTCTTTCTTTAAGCATCAGCATTGCTTCCAGATAGTCCTCTGAGGATTTCTGTATTTTCATTTTTTCACCTGCTTTCGATTTATTTAACAGTATATTGTTATACAGTTTAACATTACCAAACTCAAAAAGCAAGCACCTTGAATTTAAATTCATGGTGCTTGCTTTTTTATTTAAGTTCAGCACAACAGTATTTTACAGTTGCTCTGGCCAGTTCATCTAAAGAATCCACATACGGCATTTGAAGTTTTAGTTTATTTTCTGCTATTGGAAGCTCAGTACATCCTAATATAAAAACGTCTGCACCTCGTTTTGTCATTCCATTTATAGCCAGCTCCATATCCTGTCTGTAACTCTCCGGCTCTTTTCCCGCCTTAACACCGTCATATATAACCCGCATGAGAGCTTCCTGCTCATTTTTCTCCGGCAGAACATAGTCTACACCTGCACTTCCAAGTGCTTTCTGATAGATTTCAGCTGTCAGAGTGCCGTCTGTAGCCAGTATACCGGCTTTAGCACCCGGAAAACGCCTTGCACATTCCGCTGCGGTTATATTCGGCATATTAAGAATGGGAACAGCGCTTTCATTTTGGAGTCTGTCTATATAATAGTAAGCGGTGTTGCAGGGGATCACTATACAGTCTGCGCCACAGGAAATAAGCTTTTGCAAAGACTCCCGCATAGCGGGAAACGGGTCTTTACCGCCATACAAAATTGCAGCAGTTCTGTCAGGGATGGATGTATTACTATCTACATAAATCCGAATATGCTCATTATCACTGTGAGCATTTGTGCTATTCACTATTTTATAGAACAGCTCTGCCGTGGCCATAGGCCCCATGCCGCCTAAAATTCCTACGCTCTTTTTCATGTTTAATCACTCTGCTCAGCTTTTTCAGCCTCATAGCGGGAAATTTTCTCATCCCACATTCTCTGCAAATTCTCTCTGTCTCTAAGGTCTGATAGTCCTTCTTCACTGAGAATATTTCCAAACCAGCGGGAAAGCTTTTCTGCGCCGTATACATTCAGGTGCAATCCGCCGTCAAATGTATCCGTGTCATAATCAAGCCCTATTTCGTCCTTGTGTTCCAGAAAGTTTATATACATAAGCTCATGCTCATTTGCGTAGTTTTCCACCTGCTCCTCGTATTCATCATACCAGTAGGGGTACAGGCTGGGAGCTTTAATAAGTATAAGTTCTATGCCATTATCCTCACACAGAGTACGAATTTTATCAAGATAATGCCATGCTCTTTCGCCGAAATTATAATTATTCAGAGGTTGACCCTCAGGAACATCCTGAGGAGGGCGGACATCGGTTTTCATATAAAAGCCGTTATATGAAACAGGCTTTGAATGGAAAAAGAACTCAAAGTCAGTGCTTTTTATATCGCTCCAGCGGGAATGATAGCGGAGAATCGGGAATACATAATCCAGAAAATTCTCATCTTCCGTCATGGAGTCCCGTATGGCATTAATTTTAGTTCCTGACCATTTCAGTCCTTCCAGAGACATGCGGTTATATGCCTCTCGCTTAGGCTCCTCATTTCTTAGTGACAGCACGTTAAATACCACAGCCTCCGGCTTTACGTATTTTAACGTGTCCTCCAAAATGTAGTAAGACTGCCACACATACTGGTCTGCACTGCCGCGGATATAGCTGTTTATTCCGTATTCCTGCCACAGTGTTACAGGGGAAAAGTTAGAATATACTTCACAGTCGCCTATAAAAATAAGGTTTAAGTCCTCTTTATGTTCCTCGTTATAGAACTCCTTTATAAAGGCTCCCTCCACCACATCGTCCACATATTTCGGAGTAAGGAGCCTTTGAAGAAACAGCAGACTTAATATGATTATAAGGGCGGAGACGAAAATTCTCAGTCCTCTTTTTTTATTTTTCTTCATTTCGACTCCTCAAAAACGGTTATAAATAAACTGGCTGGAATCATAGCCCACTCCGTAAGCCCCCATTAAAAGCACTATCAGGAAAAGGCCGTACCAGATTATGAAGCGTTTGGGATATGAAAGCCTTGATATTCTGTCTCTGACTTTCTCTGTTCTCTGTAAAAAGCTGACTGTAAACATAAGCGCTGCGCCCAGAATTACAATTCCATAGTCTGCCGCCGAAAGGCCAAGGCTCATAAGCGAACCGTCCCATAGAATATGGAAATTTCCGGCAGTAAACAGTGAGCCGAAGGCTTTAAAAGCCTCCTGCACAGTATAAAGGTCAAAAAGATGCAAAAGGCCCACTATAAAGACAGTTCGGAAAGACTGAAAAGCCTTTACTAAATTGCCTTTATATCCGGGAAAATGCTTATGGAAGCGGTCATACAGAGGTTCCAGTTCCTCTGATACCATAAGCACAGCCCAGTTAAACAGTCCCCACAGAATAAAGTTCCAGCTTGCTCCATGCCAGAAACCGGTTGCAAACCATACAATAAAGGAGGATAAGTACACCGGCAGACGCTTTCCTATGGCATTACCAAAGTGGCTCCTTGAAAATCTGGAAAACTTCTGCATCCACTGGCATATGGAAAGGGGATAGAAAATATAATCTCTAAACCATGTGCCCATGGTAATGTGCCAGCGGCGCCAGTATTCTTTTAGGGATTTGGAGAAATAAGGCCGGTCGAAGTTTTCCTTAAGCCCAATGCCCATTGCCTCCGCAATGCCTATGGTTATGTCTATGCCGCCTGTAAAGTCAGCATAGAGCTGCACTGCATAAAGAGCTATGGCAAACAGCACATACACTCCGTCATATGTACCCAAATCATTTATTATAAGCTTTACGGCAGGAAGAAGTCTGTCAGCTATTACAAGCTTTTTAAAGAAACCCCAAAGCACCCGCTCTAAACCGTAGCTAACGGTTTTAGCGTTGTAATAATGTTCTTCATACAGACTTTGGCTCAAATCACTGTATCTGCTGATAGGTCCCTGTACAAGCTGGGGGAAGAATGAAACGAAAAGAGCAAATCTGAAAAAGTTCTTTTCAGCCGGAACGGTCTCACGGTAAACATCAATAAGGTAGCCAACGGACTGGAAGGTATAGAAAGAAATGCCCATAGGCAAAACCAGATCCACAAGCGCAAGCTGTTTTCCGTGTCCAACGGCTGAAATGACTCCGTTTACATTTGAAATAAAGAAATTTGTATATTTACAGACAGCCAAAATACCTAAGTCCACCGCAAGGCTTAAAAGCACCCAGCGAACCCGTATTTTTTTCTGGCTTTCCTTATATTTTTTCTTTTCTTCCCTTGTAAATTCAGCCTTATGCTCTTTAATATAGTCTTTCTGCCTGAGAATATTTTTCTCTATCTGAATGGCGATTAAGTAAGTAGCCGCCGTAGTTATCAGAATAAAAATAAGGTTTTCAGGGCCTGAGAAGAAATAGAAAATGTAACTTGCTATAAGCAGCAAAGGCCACTGAAATTTTTTCGGTATCAGATAGTACAGCAGTAAAACCGCCGCCACAAATCCGATAAAAGAGTAGGATGTAAAAAGCATGTATCCTTAGCTCCTATTTTTTCTTTTAATCCTCGTCCTCAAGCCGCTCAATAAGCTCGTATAAAGCCTCGGCAGAGTTAAAGTTATCGGGAATAATGTCTTTAGCTGTTATAGACACGTCAAAGCTTTCGCTTATCTCGGAAATAAGGCTTACAATGTCCATAGAGTCAAGAATACCGTCATCAATAAGGTTCTTCTCTTTTTCAAAGTCTACGTCAGGGTGCAGATCTCTCAAAATTTCCAGTAAATCTTCCATTTCAAAAACTCCTTTTATTTTTGCTCATACATTTCTTTAAGCTTTACCCGATTTATTTTCTGATTAGCGGTTAAAGGCATTTGGGAAAGTTTTATAATTTTATTGGGCAGCATGTAGCGGGGAAGCTTGGGTCTTGCTTCTGCGGCAAGTTCCGCCTCTGTCATTTTGCCCACATAATACAGAACTATTTTCTTTTTTGCGCTGTCATAGAGACATGCAGCCATCTGAACACCGGGCAGCATTGCAATATTAACCTCTACCTCGCCCAGTTCTACCCTATGTCCCATATGCTTTATCTGGTGGTCAAGTCTGGACACAAAAACCAGTTCTCCCGCCTCATTATATCGGCCTATATCACCGGTTCTGTATATGAGTTCGGGATAGGCATTATTTAACGGGTTTTGAACAAAGGCTTTGGCAGTGCGTTCAGGGTCATTATAATAACCAAGAGTTACGGCTGTACCCCTTACGCAGATTTCTCCGTCTTCGCCCTTTTCCGCCGGCACATTGCCGTCCTTTAAAAGGAGTATCTCTCGGTTGGGAAAGGGTCTGCCTATCGGAATAAGTTCGTTATCTGCAAAGTCCCGTTCCACATGGTAGTAGCAGCACATACCGGTACATTCGGTAGGGCCGTAAAGGTTTGTAAATTTAGCCTCCGGCGCTGCCTCCTGCCAAAGTCTTAGCTGTTTTACGGGAAAAAGCTCACTGCCAAAGGCAACTGTCTTTAGATATAGGGGCTTTATTTCCTTGAAAGTACCGAAAGCGCTCACCATTGTAAGGGCGGAAACTACCCAGCAAATGGTATTAATACCGTGTCGGTTTAAATAATCCACCAGTGCCATTGGGATGGAAAACAGCTTTTTGGGAATTATATAGGCCGTTGCTCCGAATTTAAGAGTCGGGTATATTTCCTTTAAGCTTGCGTCAAAATAAAGAGGTGTCTGGTTTCCGAAAACGGTGTTTTCGTTAAACTCAAGTATTTCTGACAGCTGCTCTATATACTCTATAACTGAGCGGTGACATGCCGCCACCCCTTTGGGAATTCCGGTAGAGCCGGAAGTGAAAACAATATAGATAGGGTCTATATCAATAGCGGCTCTGTAAATTTTATCCAAAGCCTCCGCATTTTCGCTGTATAAAGATATATCTTCATACAGGACAATCTCTCCTTGGCCTATGTTAAATTTTTTCGCTGTTTCTTCTGTCTCTCTGTCGCAAATAATTATAGGGGATTTTACATTATCCAGTATAAGCTGAATTCTGCCCACAGGCATTTCTTCGTCAACAGGCACATAGAAGCACCCGCCGGCCACAGTGCCTAAAAAGGCGGAAATCTCCTTAGGGCCCCGCTGCATGAATATAACTATCGGCTTTTTATATACTCCCCGGGAAATTAAAAAACTTCCCACAGCCCGGCACTGCTCATAGACCTCCTTAAAGGTGAGAGAAACTTCACCGTCAGAATATGCTGTTTTGTCGGGATATTTTGTAACCGTATTGTATAAATAATTCAGTACATTATTTTGCATCTTACTTGATTAAATCATTTATGGCGTAGTAGCTTATTGAAAGCACCTCTTCGCCCTTAAAGATGATAGACAGTTCTGCATCCCCGTCAGTATAATTCCACTGACCTACAACATCCTCAAAGTCCTCGCCGTAAGCGGCCTTTACCTCTTCCTTAGTGGAGCCTATGGTAATACCCTCAGGAGTGGAAACGGTGTCATCCAGAATACGGACGCTGGATATGTAATCCTTATCGTCTTTAGGATATGTGACAATTTCTATGCCATCATAAGTATAGGTTTTGTCAAGGCCCTCAAAGGCACAGGATGTGGCCTCAAAATATTTGCTCTCTTCGCCCAGCTTCTCGTGAACAGAAGCGAAATCGGCATTCATAGGCAGACCGGTGTCTTTGTACATAAATGTGTACTTACTGTTAGATTTCACTTCATTTTCAGGAGCTTTTCCCTTGTCTCCGCCGCATGCGGCAAAAGAGAATGCCATAGCCATTATGAGCATCACTGTTATTATACGTTTCATTTATTTTTTCCTCATTTCTTTTTATAAATCAGGAAGCCCGCTCAGGCAGAGCTTCACCGTTAAAGCTGTAAAAATTTGTTAGACCCACTTCCTGCGTTACAAGTTCTGTATACCATGCGGCCTGCTGGTCTGTAAACATGAATGAATTAAATGCAGGCATTTCCGTTCCCATTGGAGTTGCATCCACATGATACCAGCCATCACCACAATTTACAAGATTCCACCAATGATCAGAGTGTCCGTCTATACGCCTAACTTCAAGATTGTCTATTCCAAGGTATGTTAAAAGCGCTCTCATACATACGCAATATGTGTAGCAGTCTCCCTGCCTTGTTCTAAGCCCTTCCTTTGCGGCATTTTTCCAATCCGATTTGTCGGATTGCCCCGAGTAATTTATTGAGCCTCTCACAAAATCATATACGGCTCTGGCTTTTGCGAGTGCATCCATATCCTCAGATACAATGTTTGAGGTTATAAGCTCCGCCAGCTGGTCAAGCTCCGCATCACCGGTTATCGTTTCACCTGCTGCTTCCGGAATTTCTTCCTTAGGTATTTCCTCAGCTTCGGGAGTTTCTTCCTGCATGGCAGTGTCTTTATTTAATTCAGGAGCTGCGGAAATCGCGGGGCTTTCCGCCGTTTTCCCTTCATCCTTCTCGGTTTTAATTGTTCCGTCACATGCAGTGAAGCTAAAGAGCATGAAAAGAGCTGACAGTAATGCAACTATTTTTTGCATATATTATCCCTCGTTTGCCGCATCATTGCCCTGTTCTCCTGTTGCCGTGCCGTTCTTGACTGCTAAAAGCTCGTCAGAAAATTCAGCTGCACGTTCAGGCAGTCCCTCATCGTCAAAGGTATAGTAAGCCGGATACCCACGATAATATGCTACATTATATGTGTAATCTGCCGCCTGCTCGTCGGTGAACATAAAGGAGTCAAAATCCGGCATTTTTTCATATCTGGGAGTTGCGTCAAAATGATACCATCCTTCGCCGCAGTTTACCAAATTCCACCAATGGGGGCCTCTGCCACCTTCGCGGCATACTTCTTCATTTTCTATTCCAAGATATGTAAGCAGCGCACGGGACGAGGCATAGTAAGTAAAGCAGTCTCCCTGTCTAAGGCCAAGCCCTTCTTTAGCGCCGTTAATCCAGCTGGACTTATCGGGATTTGCGGAATATTTTATACTTCCGTCCACATAATCATAAACAGCCTTCGCCTGCTCATATTTACTCATATCTTCGGTTATTATCTCGTCTAAAATGCCCTTTGCCAGCTCGTCCAGTTCTTTGTCGCCTGTTATAGGTTCCGGTTCGGGAGTCGGTGTGGCAGCAGTGTGGATATTTTCAGGTGAGGGTGCATCTATCTCTGTGGGCTGCTCTCCAAGGGTGTGTAAATTGGTTGCAGGCTGGCTCAGTTCATCATCATCCTTACTGCCCGATTCTTTGCTCATATGGCCTGAAGAGAGCTGGATAACAGATATAATAACCACCAGTACAATCAATGCCAGTCGAAAAAAACGATTGTGTTTCAAGTAGCATTCCTCCAATTCCAAACGTTACAATAATACCATTTTAAATCTTTAGGGTCAACTTAAAAGCTGTTAAATTTACTTTTTCCGATTTTATACGCCATGTTACTGCTGCAAATGTAAAATTTCGTCTGACATTAACACTTTTTAGTATTTTTCCCATCATTATACAATCTTTGCTTATATCGAATATTTCATGTTATTTATTATATTCTTTATTTACCGATAGTCAAGGAATGGGCTTTTTAATTAAAAATTCTTAAAAATTAAAAGTGCCGAAAGGAGTCCTTCGGCACTTTTTTTCACACAACAGCGGCTAAAAGCTGTTTTGTATATTCATGCTGAGGCCGGTCATAAACCTGCTCAACATCTCCCTGCTCCACTATCTGACCGTCTTTCATAACTATCACTCTGTCGCAGAGCTGGTACACCACATTAAGGTCATGGCTTATAAACAGGAAGCTTAAATCAAGTTCCTTCCTCAGCTTTTTTAAAAGCTTCAGTATTTGTGCCTGAATAGTAACATCCAGCGCACTGACAGGCTCGTCCGCTATAACAAATTTAGGTTTCTGAATTAAAGCCACAGCTATGGAAACTCTCTGTCTTTGACCGCCGGAAAGTTCGTTCGGCCGTGCTTCAAGGCACTCCTCCGGCAATTCCACCAGTCTCAGCATCTCCATAACCTGATTTTTCCGTTCTTGCTTATCCCTTATCCCTTGTATTTTAAGCGGCTCTTCCATAATTCTTTTTACGGTAAATGCGGGATTTAAAGAACTGAAGGGGTCCTGAAATATCATTTGGGGTCCATGGGAATAGTGTGTAACCTCGCCGGAATCCGGTTTTAAAATACCCAAAATTACTTTGGCAAGAGTAGATTTTCCTGTACCTGACTCACCTACAAGGCCCATTATCTCGCCGCGCCGCACATCGAAGCTCACGTCATGTAAGATTTCCTGAACTTCTCCTCTGCTAAATACTCCGCCTTTGCGGTAACCGCAGCTGACATTCTGAACCTTCAGCACAAGTTCGTTTTCCGTCATATGCTCCCCCTTCCCTCTCGTGTTGGAATGGCGGCAATCAGTTTTTTAGTGTAATCGTTCTGAGGATTATGAAAAATTCTTTCAGTGTCCCCTGCCTCCACTATATGACCTCTCTGCATAACCACAACACGGCGGCAAAGCTTCCGCACCACATTCAAATCGTGGCTTATAAAAAGCATGGACATGCCGTACTGTTTATTAAGGCTTTTCAAAAGCACCAGTATCTGAGACTGTATTGTTATATCAAGGGCGGTGGTTGGTTCATCCAGCAAAAGGAGCTTAGGTTTTGAAACTATTGCCGCCGCAATCATGGCTCTCTGGCACATGCCGCCGGACAGCTCATGAGGATATTTTTCATATATTTCCTCCACATTTCTCAGTTCCACCGCACTCAGTGCTTCAAGTGCCAGAGCTTTCCTTTGTGAGGCATTCATTTTTGTGTGTACTTTCAGGCATTCCTCCACTTGTTTGCCCACCTTCATAAGGGGGTCCATTGCGTTCATAGGTTCCTGAAACACAACTCCCATATCTTTTCCCTGTATTTGCCGTAAAACTTTTCTGTCCGCATGGAGAAGTTCACATCCGTCAAGAAATATCTTCCCCGAATATTCACACTGTTTTCTGGGGAGAAGTCCCGCAACAGACATGGCGGTAACGCTTTTTCCTGAGCCCGATTCACCAACCAGACCCATAATTTCTCCGTCTTCTATTTTGAAACTGACCCCTTCAACAGCCTCCCGCCGGCGGTTATAAAAACGGACGTGCAGATCCTGAATTTCCAGCATCACATGCTCTCCCTTCCGCAGTGCTGAAGGCCTTCGCCGATTAACCCTACCGCAAATATCATTATAACTATAACTCCGCCTGTCCAAATTGCATACCATGGAGCAATGCTTAACATTCCCTGCGCCTCAGACAGCATATACCCCAATGACGCATCAGGGGGTTTTATGCCTATACCCAGATAGCTCATTGAAGCCTCAGCCAAAACAGCGTTATTAAACCCTATGGTTATTGCCGGCAAAAGCA
Organism: Oscillospiraceae bacterium; assembly: GCA_020025675.1. Lineage (GTDB taxonomy): Bacteria > Bacillota > Clostridia > Oscillospirales > Oscillospiraceae > Limivicinus. The sequence continues at coordinate 30,959 of JAHHRS010000012.1, read as the reverse complement.
CCGAAATAGTATTTGGAAGTATATGAAGACATATGATTCTTGCCGGTTTGGCTCCCATAAGGCGGACGCTCTTAACATAGTTTACATCTCTCAAAGAGGCAAAAGCCGTTCTTGTAACTCTTGCAAAGCTGGGGATAAAAACTATTCCAAGGGCCAGTATAACATTATATTTTCCTCCGCCCATGACTCCCACAATAACGAGAGCCACAAGAATACTGGGAAATGCGGTAAGAGCATCGTTAAAGCGCATCAGCGCCTCGTCTACAATTCCTCCGAAGTAGCCTGTTAAAGCTCCAACTGCAATTCCTATAAGGGCTCCGATAAGTACGGTGCATAGTGCAATAAGAGCAGTGGAGCCTGCGCCCTGCAAAACCCGGCTGAATATATCTCTGCCGAAATTATCTGTACCCATGATATGTTCAAAACTCGGCGGAGAAAATTTAGGCCCTGCCATAATAGCATTAGGGTCATATGGTGTCCATATAAATCCCATCACTATAAATGAAGCTATAATTCCGGTGAGGATAAAGCCTAAGGTCAGATACCAGTTCCGCTTTTTCATTTTGCCCCACCTCCAAGACGCAGTCTGGGGTCTATGCGTTGGTTTATAATATCCGCCAGTGTGCCGGAAAGTACCACCCAGAAAGCGATAATAACGACCAGCGCCTGCACTACCGGAAAATCCCTGTCTCCTATGCTGGAGACAAGCATTCTTCCAAGTCCGGGAATTGCAAACACCTGCTCCACAACAACGCTTGCCGCCAGTATCTCCGCCATAGTCTGGGCCAGAAATGTAACAACGGGCACAAGGGAGTTTTTAAGCACATGACGTCTCAAAACCTGTTTTCTGTCATTTCCTCTGGAAAAAGCCGTAGGCACATAGCCGCTTCTCATTTCATTTTGAATTCTGCTGCGGAACATACGCATAGTCATTGCTATTCTGGGAACGGCAATGGCTACGGCAGGATAAATCAGGTAAGAAACAGAGCCCCAAAAATCATTTTGAAGACCGGGGAACTGTCCGTGGTTATAAAAGTGCAGAACAATGCTGAACACCCATGTAAGCAGCACACCGGTAAAAAACGGAGGTACTGCCATCATTAATTGTATAATTCCATTCCATATTCCATCCTTAACTCCGCTGCTATCTCTGGCAGAGAGAAGGCCCACAGGTATGGAAAAGCACAAAATAAGCAGGAAGCTTAAAGTGCTGAGACACAGAGTAACCAGAATTTTAGGTGCCAGAAGTTCTGCAACAGGCTGTCTGTAGCGGAAAGAAACCCCTAAATCTCCTGTAAAGAATCCACCCAGCCACTCAAAGTAGCGCACAAAAAAGGGTCTGTTAAGTCCCAGTTTTTCTTCAAGTGCCGCTATCTGCTCGGGAGTTCCATCAGTACCAAGCATGGTATCTGCCGCACTTCCCGAAATAAGTTCAAATGCCGCAAACGCCAAAAAAGAGACGATTACCATTGTAATAAGCAGCATCAAAATCTTTTTTGCTGCGTATTTCATGGCTTACGCCTCCTTTCCGGAACTGCGGCACAAACAGTGCCACAACTCATTTGTTATTACTCCGCCCAGTAAAGGCTTGCCAAATCAAGGGCGTAAATGGGGTAGAAGTTAACTCCCTCAAGTCCCTTGCGAACGGCCACAAGATCCGCCGGAGCCTGAATATAGACATTGGCGGCATGCTGGGCAAGATTGCGCTGAGCTTCAATGTAGAACTCGGTGCGCTGGGCTTCATCACTTGTACCTATGGCTTCAGCCATAAGACTGTCAAAATCTTTGTTGTCATAGTTTATAAAGTTGTTGCTTTGGTCGGAGATAAATCTCTCCATCATAGCTCTTGCAGTTGGATAGTGGGCATCAACGCCGGTAATAGTAGTCTGGAAGTTTCTTCCGTTATAGGCTTCACTCACCCATGTTGCCCATTCAACAGGCTGAATTTCCACGTTGACACCGATTTCTTTGTACTGGTTTGCAAGTACCTGAGCGGTATCAACATGCTGCTGGTAGTTTGAAGGAACGGTAATGGTCATATTAAATCCATCACCATATCCTGCCTGGGCGAGAAGCTCCTTGGCTTTTTCCACATCATATGGATAAAGCTCATTGAGACTCTCATCATACCATTTTCCAAGGGTAGGATAGACGCTGGAACCTACCACACTGCCGTAACCGTCAAATGCAACATCAATTATTTGCTTGCGGTCAGTAGCATAGCACAGTGCCTGACGTACCAGTTCATTATCAAAGGGTGCTACCTTATTATTCAGATAGAGTGCCTGAACAAGAGCCATGCTGCCCTCGGCAATGTTAAAATCATCGCTGAGCTGAGCTGCCTGTATAGTGGGCAGGTGGTTGCAGAAGTCGATTGCACCTGACTGGAGGGACAAAACCATGCTGTCTGCATTTTCAATTATCTTAAATGTGACTTTATCAAGCTTTGCGCCTTCGCCCCAGTATTGGTCAAACTTCTCAAGTACAACTGAGTCCTGAGCGGAACGGCTTACGAATTTAAACGGACCTGTACCAACGGGCTTTGTATCCTGCTCGGTGTAGTCCTCAGGAACTACGGCCACTGTCAGGTAGTTTAAGAACTCACCATCGGGATGAGCGATAGTGAACACCACGGTTCTCTCATCAGGAGTCTCTATCTTCTCTATCATTGTCAGTGCAGGCTCAACCATAGCTCCGCTTTCATCCGGAGTCATGCACTGCTCAACAGAGTATGCAACGTCCTGAGCAGTAACTGTCTCACCGTTATGGTACTTTATGCCGTCACGAATTGTAAATGTGTAGACAAGGCCGTCTTCGGATACCTCATACTTCTCCGCAACTGCCGGATAGAGGCTGCCGTCAGAGCTGAGCTTCATAAGACCTTCAAATACGTTGAACATTACCTCTCTTGTTCCGGCAGTATAACCGGATTTCAGAGGGTTAAGGCTTTCCGTCAGGTCGTTGGCAATACCGACAGAGATTTCGTTTGCTCTTTTCTCTGCTGGTACAGGGGCGGGAGCATCGCTCTCCGTGGCTTCTGTCTTTGTTCCGCATCCGGTCAGCAAGCCCATAAGCATGGTCAGGATCAGAACAGCTACTGTAATTCTTTTTTTCATTTTAAGCTTCCTTTCATCACCGCCCGGCTTTCCGGGTCGATGTGTGACGGCAGTGCCGCCAAAATTTTGATGGGTATAATCTCTTATCCGGTGACGCCCCCAAATAGGGGTAAGTCCCGCACTTATGGTATTTTAAACTAATTGTCCGTTTATTGCAAGAGTTTTTACTCTTTTTGCAAATTTTCTGTTTTTGTCTGCAAGCAGAATTTTCTAAAACCGGTTATTATTTGGGAAATTCCGAACATTTGCGCTTTCATTACCATAAAACTCCAAGCCATTTATATATTTACAGTCAGCTTGCTTTTGTATTATTTTTCCTTCTCTTTCAAAATATCTTCAGTATCCGGACATACTGATGCCCTTTAAGAACCAAACTTCAATTTTATAGTCAATAACTCTAAATTTTCTTTTGCCTTTTCGTATATATTGTAGAATCCTCAGCTTTATTTTATTTATCATTTGAAAAACTTTTAGCATGATGATAAGATTATTGTTAAACGAAGCCTTAACCTGTCTTTACAAGTGAAATTTTTGCGTCCGTACATAATCCGGACCTGCTGTCGGGACGCAATTTTTTATATTATAATATGAATGGAGAATTAAAATGGAAAGTTTGAATGGCAAAATTGTAATCGTAACAGCGTCTACAAGAGGTATAGGCTACTCCTGCGTTGAAGCTTTGGCAAAAAAAGGTGCCGTGGTTTACATGGCCTGCCGTAACATGGAAGTAGCAAATCAGAAAGCCGCCGCATTAAACGAGCAGGGCTGCAATGTGAAAACTGTTTACTTTGAAGCATACGACAAGAAGAGCATAGTTGACATGATTGACACTGTTGTTGCAGCAGAGGGTCGTCTGGATGTTCTTGTCAACAACTTCGGCGGCACCAGCCCTGTTAATGACTTGGATATAATGAGCACCAAGTATGAAGACTTTTCAAAATATGTTGATGCCCATCTTTCCTCCGTATTCCTTGCAAGCCAGCGTGCTATAAAGACCGCAATGGCAAAGCAGAAATCCGGTATTATAATTAACATCGGTTCTGTGGCCGGTATCGTCACCGACACAAGCCAGATTGCCTACGGTACCTCCAAAGCTGCGATTATTCACATGAGCAAGATGATTGCTATTCATGCTGCCAAGTACAACATAGTCTGCAATGTTGTCTGCCCCGGTATGACCGCAACTGAGGCAGTCAAAAACAATCTTACTCCTGCATTCCAGGAATTCTTCCTCAAGCATACTCCTATTCACCGCATGGCAACTCCGGAAGAGATTGCAGATGCTGTGGTTTACTTTGCTGAGGCTCCCTATACAACAGGTCAGGTCATCGCTGTCAGCGGCGGCTTTGGCGTAGCAACTCCTGTATACGGCGATATGGTTTCAATGAAAAACAAGCGCTGATTTAATAGCTGATGATTTAAAAAGGCCTTTTCTTCAGTCAATTTCTAATAAGGCAGTATTGGCTTTAGAAAGATGATTATTTCGCCGTTTTGTCTCTGAAAAATTGCCCCGTCTGTTAGATAGCATATTCTCACGTCTAACAGATGGGGCATAATTCATATTTTAGAAGCATTTCATAATTATATTAGTTTATTGTTTACAGCTTAAGTGTATTAAAAAGCAAAGTTATTGACTGTTTTCCCAAAAAGCGGTAAACTCAATATGATTTTTAGTTTTAAGCATTTAATCGGAGGGTAAAAAAATTGAGAAAATTTATGTGTATTATCAGTGTCCTTTGCCTGCTGACAGCCTTGTGCGGCTGCGGAAGCAAACCTGCTGAGAATTCCGACATTTCAGACACGCAGGCAGCGGAGACATCCGTCGAACCTGAAATTGCGGTAATTACCGTAAAAGATTACGGCACTATTGAGGTAGAGCTGGACAGAAGTGCCGCACCCGTTACAGTGGATAATTTTGTAAAGCTGGTAAATGACGGCTTTTATAATGGCCTTACTTTCCACAGAATAATAAGCGGCTTTATGATTCAGGGCGGTGATCCTCTCGGTAACGGCACAGGCGGCTCCGATGAGCAGATTAAAGGTGAGTTTAAGCAGAACGGCGTTGATAACCCCATAAGCCACACCCGTGGTACCATTTCAATGGCTCGTGCCGCTGCCCCGGACAGTGCAAGTTCTCAGTTTTTTATTGTACATGAGGACAGTGAGTTTCTTGACGGTTCCTATGCCGGCTTCGGTCATGTGACTGAGGGTATGGATGTTGTGGATGCCATTTGTGAAAAGGTAAGTGTTGAGGACAATAACGGCTCTGTTGCTCCTGAAAATCAGCCCGTAATCCAGTCTATTGTTATGAAATAAAAAATCTTCCCCTAATTCAGGGAAGATTTTACATAAATATATTAAAATTTTCTAACTTAGATTTAATTATAAAGAAACGGCACGCTTTCCGGTGTGCCGTTTCTTTTTGGCGGAGAGCAAGGGATTCGAACCCCTGTGGGCTTGCGCCCTAACGGTTTTCAAGACCGCCCCGTTATGACCACTTCGGTAGCTCTCCATATCACGTTTTATCATTATACTTAATTTGCAGCAGTTTGTCAATCCCCGGAGGCAATTCTTTGCCCCGGGGATTAAAAATCAGTCATCTACCTGTACGTCAAGTCCAAGTTCACTGGGTAAAAATCTGGGGCAGACATTTTCGGAAAGGTTTAGAACGGACGAGGCAAGCTTTGTGCCAATCTGCACAGCCTCATCCATGCTCTTGCCATAGCTGAGACCTACAGCAGCTCCGGCGCAGAATGCGTCTCCGGCACCTGTTGTATCCTGAACTTTCACTTTATTGGCGGGGCAAGTGCCCTTTTCACCCTTCATATTTGCGTAGACAGCACCTCTGCTGCCCATTGTAACTATCATAGCGGGTATATGGGCGCTCTTCACCTTTTCGGCCAGCTCTTCACACAGTTCTTCCGGGGTCATATGCGAAAAATCCTCTAAAAACAGCATCCCCGCCTCCTGCTGATTGCAGACAAAGCAATCTATGGACTGGAAAAAGTCTCTCCGCTGGGAAGCAATGCTCATATTTGCAACAACTGCATAAACAGGCTTATTATACTTTTTGGCGTACTTAAAGACCTGCTTTACAACTTCCTTTTCCATGTCAATCTCAAGCACTATGCTGTCTGCGTCAGCAAATATCTCATCGCCCTTTGCCTCCAGTATCTCAAGCATAGGCTCCATGTTTGGCCGCTTTGAGATAGAAGCCATAATCTCTCCGTTATTGTCAAAAATAGCCAGCCACTTGCCCATACTGTCAGGAGCGGAAACAATATATCTTGTGTCCACTTTATGGTTATTGAGCTTATTTATAACCTCTGCTCCCTGAGCATTGTCATCCACCATGCTGACAAAGCGTGGTCTAAGCTCAATATTGGCTATGTCTTCCGTAACATTACGTCCCACTCCTCCATGGACAGTCTCCACACGTCCTGAATTTCTTCCGGTGGGAATATATTTATTATCGGGAAATCCCTTAACATCTACAAAAACGTTTCCTACAACAACTATGGGCATATCTTATCACCTTTCCATTTCTGCTCTTTTAAAAGCGTGCAGCCAATCGGCTTTTATGTAGTATATAATGAGAAAAATTGTGCTCAGGCACCATGTAAGAGGATATACCCAGTTAACAACATTTATAGACTGGTAAATGGGTACCATTATCTTAATAAAGCACACTCTTATAACGCACCAGAAGCTAAGCATTGCTATCATGGGAATAACTGCTTTGCCTGCACCTCTGAGTACTGCCGCAAAACCGTGTGTAGCGGCAAGCAGGCAGAAAAAGAGTGAACAAATTCTCGCCTTGTCAACGCCGAACTCTATTGCCTCAGGCTCTGAAGTAAAGGCTCCGATAAGACGGGGCGCCAGCAGATATATTAAAATTCCTATAAGCTCCGACGTGAGCAGAGTGCAAATAATACCGAATTTTGCGCCTTTTTTAGCTCTTTCATACTCTTTTGCCCCCAAATTCTGCCCCACAAAAGTAGTTAAGGCTATATTAAAGCTGGTAATCGGCAAGAAAGCAAAGCCCTCTATTTTACTGTAAGCTCCACAGCCTGAGACTGCCATTTTACCAAATGAGTTAATATTTGACTGAACCACCACGTTAGCTATTGCTATAACAGAGTTTTGAAGGCCGGAAGGCAATCCGTATTTTATTATCAGTTTCAACATTCCTTTGTCAAAACCTATTTTTCTAATTGATACCCTGTATTCCTCTTTTGTTGTCATAAGTCTTCCCAGACAGAGGAACACACTTACAAACTGTGAAATTACGGTTGCTAAAGCGGCACCACCTACACCCGTCTTGAAAACGCCTATAAACAGCAGGTCAAGGATTATATTCATAACCGAAGAAACAACCAGATAGACAAGGGGGTGTTTACTGTCTCCCACGGCCTGCATTATACTCCTGAAAACATTGTACATTATAAGGCTGAGACTTCCGGCAAAGTATATCCTTATATATTCAATTGACAGATCCATAACTCCCTCCGGAGTTCCCATCAACCGAAGAATACTGGGTGTTAAGGTAGTGCCGGCCACTGTTAAAATTAAACTTACCACCAGATTAAAAGCGATATTTGTGTGAATGGCAAGCTCCATCTTTTCCGTATCTCTTGAGCCGTAGTATCTTGATATAACCACACCTGCTCCAACTGAAATTCCTTCAAAAAGACTTATCATCAGGAAAATCAATGTGCCTGTGGCGCTGACAGCAGCAAGCGCATCGTTGCCCAGAAGTCTACCCACAATCAGCGCATCGGCGGTGTTATACAGTTGTTGAAACAGATTTCCTATAAACAGCGGCACCGCAAAGGCAATTATTTTTCTGCCTATTGGTCCCTCAGTCATTCTTGTCTGCGAAACTTTGGTTTTCTCCATCACTATTTCTTTTCCCCATCAGTGAAGGCGCGTGTTAATTAGAGCCTTTTTATATTTTACTAAGTTTTTTTATTATAATATCTTTAACTGTTTACTGTCAACCATCATAAGCACTAATAATTAAAGGGTTCAGTGTCGGTTTATGAATACTTTTTCCCTATTTTTCAATTTTCCATGAATTTTTTTCCAATAAAAAGCAGTGTCCGTTTGTTAATGCTCACAAGGCATTAATTTACAGGCACTGTTTTTATTATATTCATTAGTTTTTCTGTTACAATACTTTAGTCTACAGCATAAGTCAATTTTGCCTCATCGGTTCTCCGCAATGTCTTCCATTCTTACTGTCTCAGCTCCTATGGCTTCAGCGTCATGGGGATCATGGCTTATAATAAGGGCGGGTCTTTCGGCGATATATTTTTTTACAGCCCCAAGACATTTTTTCCGGCTCTCAATATCCAGACCCTTAAAAGGCTCATCCATAAGTACCAGCTCCGCCGGAAATATAAGGCATCTGGCCAGTGCTATTCTGCGCCGCATACCTCCGGATAACTCTCCCGGCAATTTATTAAGTATATTTTTTTCAAGTCCCAGTTCAGAGAGAAGCTTTCCCGCCTCATTTAGGTTTAACTCTTTTTTCACCAGTTTAAGATTTTTATAAACGCTAATTTGGGGGAAAAGTCTATCCTCCTGATACATTACCGATACCCTTGTAGTTTCGTCAATTCCTGAAATTTCTCCCGAATTTGGCTTTATGAAACCCAAAATCAAATTTAAGAGCGTAGTTTTGCCTATACCTGATTTTCCCAAAAGGACAAGAGGCTTTCCCTTTTCAACTGTTAAATTCAGGTTGTTTAAAATCGGCTCTTCCCCATAGGAAAAACACAGTCCTTTTATTTGAAGCTTATCCATTTTCACTGCTCCATCTTCCCAGCGCTCTTTTCATAAGAATGTTAAAAAGCTTTTCTATAATTACCGACAGAATTACAATTACCGCCGTCCATGCAAAAAGTTCATCCGTGTTAAGATATACTTTGGCGTTATGGAGCTGACTTCCTATTGTATTTTTAGGAATGGCAATAACCTCGCCTGCAATTCCCGACTTCCATGCAAAGCCCAATGCCACCCGGCTTACCGACAGCAGATGGGGCATAATCGCCGGAAGATATACGGCCTCTACGGTATGGAGTTTTGAGAGTCTGAATGTTTTGGCAGTCTCCAAAAGCTTAGTATCCACGCAAGCTATGCCGGTATAAACAGCACTCCATACCATTGGCAGAACCATAATAAAAGATATGAAAGTGCTAAGTCTTTTCCCGCTTATCCACACAAGTGCCAGAATCACAAAGGAGGCAACGGGGGTTGCCTTTATTATGCTCATTGGAAGCTGTAAAATTTTATAAACCGCTTTCCACCGTGCGCTTATAACCGCAAGTATTATTCCGCACACAAGCCCAAGCAGAAAGCCTGCCATTATCCGAAAAAAAGAGCTGCCGATAATGAGCCAAAAGTTACTCATCTTAACAAGCTCAGTAAGCTTTTTCCAAACGGCAAAAGGAGAGGCCAAAAGCAGGTCTCTCCCAACTGCATAATACGCCAGCTGCCAGAGGCAGAGCCAGAACAGCCCCACCCCCAGAAAGCTAAGGACTTTTTTTGTCCGTTTATTTTGCATTGTAATAGAAATCTGCTTCGGGAAGCTTTCCGCCCACAGATGCAGGATTTGCCTCAAAGAGTATATTAAGGAATTCTTCGGTAATGCTCTTCATCATATCCCCTGCTATAAAGACAATGCTGCACTTGGGTATTGCCTTTTGGGCTATTGGTGCGGCGGGAATAATGCCGTAATTAACGGCAAGCTCTGCTGCCTGAGCTAAAGTCTCATCAGAATTTGAGAAGTTAACAGACTGCTCATAGCTTTGGAGAAAACGCTCAACAATCTCAGGGTTCTCTTCTGCAAACTTTTTCTGCACGATTACACATCCCATAGTAATAGCGCTGTTTTCCCCCAGCTTTTCCCATTCCTCGTTAAAGTCAAAGGCTATGCGCAGGTTCTCGTTTTTAGCCATGGCGGCGGTTACAAAGGGCTGAGGCAAAACGGCAATTCCCTCTCCCTCTGCAAGCAAAGCAGCGGCCTCAGCAGCCTCGGCTTTAAACTGAATAGTCAGGTCCTTTTCAGGGTCAAGTCCGTTCTTTGTAAGCAGGTATTTTAACGCATATTCCGGTGTAGCGCCCTGACCTACACAGTACACAGTCTTGCCTTTAAGGTCTGCTACGGAATTTACGCTCTCACCGTTTTCAACGCAGTAAAGGACGCCAAGAGTATTAAGCGCAAGAAGCTGAATAGCGCCCTCAGTCTTATTGTAAAGCACAGAGGACATATTGGTAGGAACAGCCGCTATATCAAATTCTCCTTTAATAATGCTGCCCAGAATTTCGTCTGGAGAACCCGCAAGAGTGAACTCATAATTATCAGGAGTTTCGCCTTTTTCGGCCAAATCCATCATATGAAGAGCTCCAAGGGCTGTCGGTCCTTTTAACACTGCAATTTTAACAGCTTCCTTTTCTTCCCCGTCCGGTGCTTCGGAAGATATAGCTTCTTCACTTGCTTCGGGCACTGCACCGGTTTGAGGCTTTTCAGTTGTGCCGCATGCGGTAAGTGCAAGCAGCATTGTTAAGGCCAGTATCAGAGATAATAACTTTTTCATAATTTTTCCTCCTGTTCAGTTCGGCGGCAGATTTGAATTTCCGCCCCGTTTTTAATTATTTTGCCTTCATTTTGAAGTTCTGCAAGTGCTCTGTAAAGGCTTGCCCTTCCCACGCTGAAAGTTCTAGCCAAGGCCGTATATCCCATTGAAACGTGGACTGTTCCCATGTCATCTGCCTGAGTTAGCAGCCAATTCCACACCGCATTTTCAATTTTGGGGTTTGTAAAAGCGTCTATCTTTCGGTTCAAAAATTGAATTCTGCCTGACAGAAAGCTTAAATAACTCAGCGCAGTCTGGGGATATTTTATAAAAAGCTCTTTAAGCTCACCGTCAGATATAAACAAAACTATACACTTCTTTTTTGCAATAACACTGGTTACATATTCCTCAGTCTGAGAAAAGAGAGCCGCTGCGCCAAAGCAATTTCCCGGCTTTAAAACATTGAGAAGAGTTCCGCTCTCGTTATATACTGCGGCCTCCCCTTCCATTATAATGCCCAGAGACTTTATAAAATTGTGCTGAGTGTAAATAGGCTCATCCTTTTTAAAACTATGTGAAGAGAATGATGAAAAAATTGCATTTCTATCCTCTTCCGGCAGTGCCGCATACAAAAAACATTTCAAAAGTGCATTCTTTTGCCCTTGACCTATGTTCATATCCGCTGCCCCTTCTGTCTCATTTGATACACTTTTTATGATTTTAGCTGATAATTTCTTTTTTGTCAATCGCCGTATTAAACAAAAATAAAGTATCAGCAACTTATTGCAAGGAAATTTTTGTCCTTTTTGCCGATTTTTTTCCTCATAACTTACCCTACTCTTTTCATATACATTGACTACGAGAGTATGGGGAGTGGTGTATGTGCGTACAAATATCGAAGAGCGCGCCTGTGAGGTAGCTGTATTTCTTATCGAACACAAAGCAACCGTCCGCTCAGCGGCCTCACGGTTTGGAATATCCAAGTCCACTGTACATAAGGACCTGACCGAGAGGCTCCCCCGAATAAACCCGGGGCTTTACCGGCAGGTTAGGAAGCTGCTGGACATAAACAAAGCCGAGCGCCACATTAGAGGCGGTCTGGCAACAAGGAGAAAATACAAAGGTAAATAAAAACATGGTACGTTAAAAACGTACCATGTAAATAAGGGCAAAAGCCTTGCAGAGTTTTCCACATACCGGCGAAAATAGGTTAAAATATGTTTACGGTCAAAGCTAAATTTGGTCAAAAACAAACTCAGCTTATGAGTATGCTGATATTTCTCGGATTATTAGAATATTTTGCAAACCATAAGCCGTAGGCTTTTCAACAAAGCGGTGTAAGCCCTTTATTGAAATAATGAACAGGGTGCGCTAAAAAGCGCACCCTGTAACTTTTTGGAACACTATTTTATTTTGCAGCTTCCATACCGGCAAGGAAAGCGGCTTTATTGCCTTCAAGGAATTTCATCTTTCTCTCGCCAAGCTCAAGGCGAATAGCCTCAAACATCTTCTCATTGTCAACCACGTTCATTTTTGCCATGAGAGCACCCAGAATAGCGACGTTTGCACCCTTGGGGTTGCTGACGCTGTCTGCGATAGCATTGGCATCACAGTAGACAACAGTAATGTCGTCACGCTCAACCTTGCGGTCAATTATGGAGCTGTTAACTATCAGAACTCCGCCGGGCTTAACTCTGTCCTCAAACTTGATGAGAGAAGGCAGGTTCATAGCAACAATAGCATCGGCCTTATCAACCATAGGAGAACCAACTTCGTTATCGCTGACGATAACAGAGCAGTTTGCGGTACCTCCGCGCATTTCAGGACCGTAGGAAGGAAGCCATGAAACATGCTTTCCGTCCAGCATGCAAGCCATAGCCAGGAACTTACCTATAAGCAGCATACCCTGACCGCCGAAGCCGGCGAATATAAAATCTTTTTTCATTATTCTGCAGCCCCCTTATCTTTATATACACCCAGAGGATAGTAGGGGATCATATTCTCTTCGAGCCACTTCATAGCCTCAACAGGGTTAAGACCCCAGTTGGTGGGGCAGGTGGAGAGAACTTCTATCATGCAGAAGCCCTTACCTTCCAGCTGGTACTGGAATGCTTTTTTAATGGCCTTTTTGGTCTTGATGATGTTTGCATTGTTGTTAACAGCGCAGCGCTCTATGTAGTAAGAGCCGGGAACCTGAGAGAGCATCTCGGACATCTTAATAGGTGCGCCGCACAAATTCTCGTCACGACCATTAGGAGAAGTGGTTGTCTTCTGGCCAACAAGGGTAGTAGGAGCCATCTGGCCGCCGGTCATACCGTAAATTGCGTTGTTAACGAAAATGGTAACAAACTTCTCGCCGCGGTGAGCTGCGTGAACAATCTCAGCAGTACCGATGGAAGCAAGGTCACCGTCACCCTGATAGGTGAAAACAGTGGTGTTGGGCTTTGCACGCTTAACACCGGTAGCGACAGCGGGAGCACGGCCGTGAGCAGCCTCGATCATATCGCAGTTGAAGTAATCATATGCGAAAACAGAGCAGCCGACAGGAGCAACGCCAACAACGTCTCCGTCCAGATTCAACTCATCTAAAACCTCAGCTACCAGACGGTGAATAATACCGTGGTTGCAGCCGGGGCAATAATGGAAAGTCTTATCAGTTAAAAGTTTGGTCTTCTCAAATACAACAGACATTTATTTACCCTCCTTCATGGCGAGGATTTTTGCTTTAATCTCATCGGTAGTGGGGAACTGGCTTCCGCAGTAGCCGAAGAAGTCAACACTCTTCAGGCCGTTGATAGCAAGCTTAACATCCTCCAGCATCTGGCCTTCGTTAACTTCAACGTCCAGAATGCCCTTTACACGCTCAGGCTTGACAGTCTCCAGCAGAGCATCGTAGGGGAAGGGCCATACAGCGATGGGACGGAAAAGGCCGACCTTAACGCCTTCTTCACGAAGCTCGTCGATAGCGGTCTTTGCAATACGTGCAACGGTACCGAAAGCAGTAATAATAAAATCTGCATCCTCGGTCTTGTAGCACTCCCACATCTGCTCGTTCTTCTTAGCATCATCGTAAATTGCCTGAAGGCGCTCGTTATGAACAGCAAGATCCTCAGTGTCAATGTACAGAGAGTTAATAACAGCTCTCTTTTCGGGAGCATCGCCGGGTTTCCAGCCGGTGGTTGCCCAAGGCTTCTTTTCGGGGTCAACCTTGTAATCAACCATCTCAGGCATTTCAACAGGCTCCATCATCTGAGCAATAATACCGTCAGCCAGGAATAACACAGGAATACGGTACTTCTCTGACTTCTCGAAAGCAATCATCATAATGTCAATAGCTTCCTGAACGGAAGAGGGAGCATAGGTCAGCAGGTGGTAGTCACCGTTACCGCCGCCCTTAACGCCCTGGAAGTAGTCGCCCTGAGAGGCCTGAATGTTACCAAGGCCGGGGCCGCCACGCATAACGTTGAGGATAACGCAGGGCAGCTGAGCACCTGCGCAGTAGGAAATACCTTCCTGCTTCAGGCTGATGCCGGGGCTGGAAGAAGAGGTGAGAACACGGGCGCCGGTAGAAGCTGCACCGTATACCATATTAATTGCCGCAACTTCGCTTTCGGCCTGAAGGAAGCATCCTCCGACCTCGGGCATACGAGCGGACATATACTCAGGAATTTCAGTCTGTGGGGTGATAGGATAGCCAAAGAAGAAACGGGCGCCGGCACGTATTGCGGCCTCCGCGATAGCTTCGCTACCCTTCATAAGAGTCAATGCCATTTTTTGTTCCTCCTTAAAGCTTTTCTATACGGATAGCCACATCCGGGCATGTGCGGGCGCATGAAGCGCAGCCTATACAGGCCTCCGGATCAGCTACCTCAGCAGGGTGGTAGCCCTTTGCATTGAGCTTGGTCTTGGAAAGGGCGAGTACGTTCTTAGGACATGCTCTCACGCAGAGACCACAGCCCTTACAAACAATCTCATTGATTGTCACCTTTACCATGATTCTACCTCTTTTCTAAATAATTTTGCATTTTTATAAATTTATCCTACCGCATTTGCGGGAGATAACAAGAAAAATATTTTGAGCCGGACAGACCGCAAAAGTCAGTGTGCCCCACCCTGTATCGGGTGCTGGAGTTCCTTAAGGCTTTCAATCCAGCTTGCCCAGTCACGTCTCATATAGGTGTCAATAGCCATAGGTGTGCCGATATATTCGGGGTCATGTCCCTCAGCCATAAAGATGTCCAGAAGTTCTTTTTTGCCTGTGGTGTAGAGAACGGGAACGCCGGTTCTGCGTGAGACTTCTTTTATCATTTCATAGCCGTCTCTCAGTTCATCAGGGCCTGTCATTTCGGCAAGGTTTGTGTTGTTTATCATGCCGCTGATTTTAAGCCTTGAATATGTCTGCATCTCTTCCTGAAGATTGATTATTTTTTCAACAGTGCCTGCAAGGGGGCGGCGGATGTTTACAACATTAAGCACCTCAAGCTGCTCAGGCTCCAGCTCCATAAAGTCCTGATGGTATCTGCCCAGAGCCGTTGCGCCCACCGCATCACCGCCGGCGTCAAACACCACAGTATCCCAGTCCATATCAAAAGCCGAAGACACCTCTGCCGGCACGGACAGGGTCTCTATACCGGAGCAGGCAAAGTTTGGAGATACAAGACGAATTTCTTTCATCTTGGTCATCTGTCCATGCTCTGTAAGTCTAAAATATGTATTGACCATATCCAGGTCTATAAGCTCGGTACGTCCGCTTTCTGCGGCTTTAAAGGCAAAATTCAGGGCCAGCTCAGATTTACCGCTGCCGTAGTTGCCTATAAGAACATAGATTTTTTTCATATCGTGCCTCTTAAATCAAATTATTACATTTATCATTTTAACATTTTCCTGCTTTTGAGTCAATGACAATTTTGCATATATTTATCCATTTGTTAGTTGCAAAATGACGAAGATTTTGTAATTGTGCTTCAATTTTAATGCAATAATTTATTTTTGTCAAATTATTGTATTTGTTTTTCCGTTTTTCTATTGTGCAGCATAAGGCCGCAGGGAACGCTGATTTAAGAAAGCAGAAGCAAAATTAAGTTTTAAAAAAGAGTCAGACCGCATTCAATAGTAAGCTCAATTGAGCTGCGAAAAACTCTTGCTGTCCGTTTAGTACAGGCGGCAAACCATTTGATTTTGCCTTAAACCGTTTTAAAACTGTATTTTGAAGAAAATTTTTCCCGTGGGTTAGTGTCCTTGGCAGGGAGGTCATATCACCTTTTACTTAATTCATATTTATACCCTTAGTTCCCTTGCCCTTTATGTATAAATTTCACCCCATCTGTTAAATAGCACATCATACTGTGTAACAAATGGGGCGTCATTTAAAATTATGCCGCAAATTTTTCTGCTGATAAAAATTTACTTTATTGTCTCCACCTTTATGGTGTTGGTATTTCCGGAGTCCCCGTTTATAGTGCCGCCGGTAAGTACAACGTTATCACCGGGTTTTAATTTCAAAGTCTCCTGAGCAATATTCAGTGCGTTATAAAACACCACATCAAGTGAGGGATATTTTTTGCTCAATACCGGTCGAACCGCCCAGCTCATATTCAACTGGCGCCAGGCTTTTTCGTTGGTGGTAAGGCCGATTATATCAACAGGGCCTCTGAAACGGCTGACCATTCTGGCAGTAGTGCCTGAAATAGATGTAACCACAATGCACTTTGCATTTACATCTATGGCCATGGAACATACCGCATGGGATATTGCATCCAGATTGTTTTTAATTTTAAACTCAGCGGAATAAAACTTCTTTTTATAGTCGATGTGCTGTTCTGTAAATTCTGCAATGTCAGCCATGCTTTTCACAGCCTCCACCGGGTACTTACCTGCGGCAGTCTCCCCGGAGAGCATAATCGCCGAAGAACCGTCATACACAGCATTTGCAACGTCTGAAATCTCCGCTCTTGTGGGTCTTATGTTATATATCATGGACTCCAGCATTTCAGTGGCTGTTATAACCCGCTTACCCAGCAGGCGGCACTTTTTTATAAGGTATTTCTGTACTGAGGGGACTTCAACATAGGGTATCTCAACACCTAAATCTCCCCTTGCTATCATTATACCGTCGGCAATTTGGCATATCTCTTCTATATTGTTAACACCTGCACGATTTTCGATTTTTGCAATAAGGTTAATGCTCCTGCCTCCGTTTTCGTCAAGAAAGTTTCTGAGACTTTCTACATCGGCCTTTGAGGACACAAAGGAAGCGGCTACAAAATCCACATCGTTTTCTATGCCGAAAAGAAGATCTTCTTTGTCTTGGCGGCTCAAATATTCCTGCTTTAAAACCTTATTCTCAAAGCTCATACTCTTGCGGTCGGAAAGCTCACCGCCGTTTACAGTGGTGCAGAAGATTTTGCTTCCTTCTATTTTTTCCACACGGAAAACAACAAGACCGTTATTGACTTTAATAATGTCACCGATTTTCATTTCTTCGGTGAGATGTTCATATGAAACGGAGACCATCTCCTGATTTCCCACCACATCATCAGTGGTAAAAATGAACGGATCCCCCTCATTTAATAAAATTTTCTTGTTTTCAAAAGTCTTGATTCTATACTCAGGACCCTTAGTGTCCAGCATTACCGCAATAGGAAGATGCAGCTTTTCCCTTACTTTTTTTATAAGTTCTATTCTCTCCTTGTGCTCTTCATGGGTTCCGTGAGAGAAGTTGAGTCTCGCCACATTCATGCCGCTTTCACACATTTGAGTCAGCACAGCCTCGTCAGAAGAGGCAGGGCCTATTGTGCATATAATTTTAGTTTTTCGCATATCAGTTTCCTTTCCGGTTTCAGCCTTATGGAATTTTGTGTTTTATCTATATACCAAGCCGATTTTGCTACGTAAATGTAATTGTGTGCTCTTATAACTGCATTTAAACTTTATGTAATCATTATAAGACTTCCTTTAGAATTTGTCATTAGCTTTTCTGTATTTTTAATAAGCTTTTTGGCAAGAAGTGATAGAGTCGTCATTACAGCTCTTTTAAAGTTCTGTGAACAATCATTCATATGTATTGACTAAAGCTTTTTTCAGCCGTATATTAGTTAAGTTAGTTAACTATTAGCTATGTTAAGTATTATTCCCAAGGAGGTTAAAATGGACTGTCACAACATACAAACTGCTGAACTTTTCTGTAGTATGGACAGAGTGCGCAAGGCATGGCATAGCGTAATCCCATGTGACACACTGAGCAAATCCCAGTTTCTAACACTTATGACTATATACCATTACGAAAAGCCCCAGCAAAATGAAGCCCTCTCCCGGCCGGTAAAGCTGTCTGCTCTTGCAAACTCAATGGGGCAGAGTCTTCCCGCTCTCAGCCAGAGAGTAAAATTACTTGAGGATATGGGCTACATACGTCGAATTCCCGACCCGGACGACCGCCGTATAATGGGCATACAGCTCACAGAGGAAGGAATCCAGGTTCTTTTTATTGCCCACAAGCGCTTTGACAGCATAATTTCAGATACCGCCGAGTATTTAGGGGCCGAAACATATGACAAGCTCATTTCCCTGCTTACCCAGCTTGCCGAAGCCTTGGAGCTGGCAGTTTCACATATGGTACAGATTGAGGAGCAGAAAAAGCCATGATGAAATTAAAGAAATATATTAAACCGTACCTGGGCTATGCTCTGGCTATAATAATTTTGCTGTTTTGTCAGTCTGTCGTGGATTTAAACCTGCCCAATCTTATGAGTGACATTGTAAACATAGGCATACAGCAGGGCGGCGTTAGCGAGTCAGCGCCAAAAGTTATTTCTGCGCAGGCTATGGAGCTTATGAGCCGTTTCATGTCCCCTGAAGACAAAGAACTTGTCCAATCCTGCTATGTAAAAGTCAGTGAGCAGGATATGAGTGAGGGTGACTGGAACAGTTTTATTAACCGCTGGCCCAATGCCCGGAACACGGAGTGTCTGAGATTTGAGCCTTCCACACATGAAGCCCGACAAAAAGCCCAGATTGCTTTCGGCCGTTCAGCATACGCCATTATGAACTTTACTAAAGAATCATTTGCAGGAACCAGCGGGGAAATAAGCGCAGAAAAGGGCCTGAATGACTCCGTCAATTCGGAAAGTATAAATCAGCTACTGTCTTTTCTCGATACATTTCCCCAAGACAGGATAGATGCCGCCATAGATAACGCTGCCTCAGTGCCCGAAAACCTTTTATCTCAGACGTCAGTAATCTTTACCAAATGGTTTTACACCCTGCTTGGTGCCGATACCGGAGCTATCCAAACAAATTATATTATTAAAGTCGGCGGGAAAATGCTCCTTATGACATTGCTTCTTGTTTCCTTTGCCATAGGTGTTGGCTTTTGTGCAAGCAAGCTTGGTACAGGCGTTGCAAGAGATCTTCGCCGGGACATCTTCTCCCGTGTCAGCAGTTTTACCAATAACGAATATGATAAATTCGGTACTGCCAGCCTTATAACCCGCAGTACCAACGACGTTATGCAGGTTCGTGGCCTCCTCTCCATGGGACTTCGTACAATGTTCTACGCCCCCATTATCGGAATAGGCGGTACAATTATGGCATTGAGTAAAAGTCACAGCATGGCATGGATAATTGCTCTTGCCGGTGTGCTTATTTTCGGTGTTATCTTTGTCATGTTTACTGTGGCTATGCCGAAATTCAAGATAATGCAGAAATTGGTGGATAAGCTTAACCTTGTAAGCCGTGAAAATCTCTCCGGTATGATGGTAATACGAGCCTTTGCAACTCAGAAATTTGAAGAAGACCGCTTTGATAAAGCCAACCAAGCCCTTGCTAAAAACAATCTCTTTGTATACCGTGCAATGGCAACCATGATGCCTATTATGATGCTTGTTATGAATGCAGTGTCCCTGCTCATCGTCTGGGTAGGCGGGCACCAGATAGCCGCCTCTTCAATGCAGGTTGGTGATATGATGGCCTTTATTCAGTACACCATGCAGATAATAATGAGCTTTTTGATGATAAGCATGGTGTTTGTCATGGTTCCCCGTGCGGCAGTCTCTGCAAACCGTATTGCCGAAGTTCTGGATTGTCACAGCAGCGTGGAAGATGTTCCCGAGCCTCAGCATCTTAGCAAGGACGTTAAAGGTATTATAGAATTTAAAGATGTTTCCTTCCATTATGAAGGAGCCGATGAAAATGTACTTGAGCATATCACCTTTACTGCCCGACCCGGTGAGACAACTGCCTTTATAGGCTCTACCGGCAGCGGTAAATCAACACTTGTAAATCTTATCCCCCGTTTCCATGATGTAAGTTCCGGCACTATATGTCTTGATGGTGTGGATATAAGAAATCTGCCTCAAAAAGAACTTAGGGAGAATATAGGTTATATACCCCAGAACGGTGTGCTTTTCAGCGGTGATATACGTTCAAATCTCCGCTATGGTGACGAAAACGCAGATGATGAAAGTCTCTATAAAGCCGCTCAGGTGGCTCAGGCAACTGAGTTTATAGATGAACTCCCTGAGGGACTTTCAACACAGATAAGTCAGGGCGGCACCAATGTTTCCGGCGGTCAGCGCCAGCGCCTTTCCATAGCGCGGGCCCTTGTAAAAAAGGCACCTGTATATATTTTTGACGACACCTTCTCAGCTCTTGACTTTAAGACCGATGCAAAACTTCGTCAGGCGCTAAAGAGCAGTACGGAAAAAGCTACTACGCTTATAGTTGCTCAGCGTGTATCCACAATTATGCATGCTCAGCAGATAATAGTTCTTGATGAAGGAAGAATTGTAGGAATAGGAACTCACAAAGAGTTGCTGGAAAACTGCAAAGAATACAGAGAAATTGCGGAAAGCCAGCTTTCAAAGGAGGAATTGGCATAATGCATGCACACGGAAAAGGCCCCCGCGGAATGATGCACGGGGAAAAAGCCAAGGACTTCAGGGGTACAATGGGAAAACTTGTTTCCTATCTGAGAAAATATCTGCCCGCTATAATTTTGGTAATGCTTTTTGCCATAGCATCAACCGTTTTTTCCATATTAGGTCCTAAGATTTTAGGTTCCGCCACAAACGAACTTTTTAACGGCATTATAGCCCAGCTAACCGGCACAGGGGGCATAGACTTCGGTGCAGTGGCTAAGATACTTATATTTTTAGGCTCAATTTATCTGCTGTCTGCCCTGCTTTCCTATATTCAGGGCTTTATTATGACTAAGGTCTCTACTCGCATAAGTTACAGCATGAGGCAGGATATAAGCAAAAAGATTAACCGTATGCCTCTTTCCTATTTTGACCGAGTATCCCACGGTGAAGTTTTGAGCCGTATTACAAACGATGTGGACACCGTCACCCAAACATTAAACCAAAGTATGACCCAGATAGTAACCAGCGTCACCCAGTTTATAGGTGTGTTGGTAATGATGCTGATTATAAGCCCTCTTATGACTCTGGTAGCACTTTGTATACTGCCGCTTAGTGTATTTATAGTGAGCAAAGTTGTGAAGCGGAGTCAGCCTTACTTTAAAAAACAGCAGGCTTATATAGGTGAAGTCAACGGTCACGTTGAAGAAATGTATGGCGGTCATCTTGTTGTAACGGCTTTTAACGGTGAGGAAAAGAGCATTGAAAAATTTAATGATATAAATGAAAAGCTCTATGATGCCTCATGGAAAAGCCAGTTTCTCTCCGGCATGATGATGCCGCTTATGAATTTTGTAGGTAATCTGGGTTATGTTGGCATATGTATTTTGGGTGGATTTCTCTCTCTTAAAGGCAGTATAACAGTAGGTGACATTCAGGCCTTTATCCAGTATGTAAGAAACTTCACCCAGCCAATACAGCAGATAGCAAACATATCAAATGTTCTTCAGCAGACTGCGGCAGCGGCAGAGCGTGTATTTGAATTTCTTGATGAGGAAGAGGAAATACCCGATCCGGAAAGTCCTCTGTCTTCAGAGCTTGTAAACGGTGAAGTTACTTTTGCACATGTAAAGTTTGGCTATACTCCTGAAAAGACTATAATTAACGACTTTTCCGCTGTAATAAAGTCAGGTCAGCGGGTAGCCATAGTAGGGCCCACAGGTGCGGGCAAAACCACAATGGTTAAGTTGCTCATGAGGTTTTATGATGTGAGCGAGGGCGCCATTCTCCTTGACGGTTACGACCTGCGCCAATTTGCCAGAAATGATCTTCGGGATATGTTTGGCATGGTGCTTCAGGACACATGGCTTTATAACGCAAGCATCATGGAAAACATCCGCTACGGTCGTCTCAATGCCAGTGACGAAGAGGTTATTGAGGCGGCTAAAGAGGCACAGCTTGACCACTTCATCCGCACTTTGCCTCAGGGCTATGACACTGTGTTAAATGAGGAATCCAGCAACATAAGTCAGGGGCAGAAGCAGTTGCTCACAATAGCCCGTACAATAATTTCTCAGCCTAAAATACTTATTTTCGATGAAGCTACATCCAGCGTGGATACCAGAACAGAACTTTCCATCAAGGAAGCTATGGGAAGACTTATGGAGGGTCGCACAAGCTTCATTATTGCCCACAGACTTTCAACAATTCGCGATGCTGACCTTATCCTTGTGATGAAAGACGGCGATATTGTGGAGACCGGCACCCATCAGGAGCTCCTGCGAAAAGGCGGCTTTTATTCCGAGCTGTATCGCAGTCAGTTTGCAGATGTAGACAGTGAAGCAATTTAATAAAACTGAAATAGCAAAAAGTCCGACTGAAATGTAAATTTCAGTCGGACTTTTTTTGTGAAAAACAAATATATATTATTCCCAAACAAAAAGTCTTTTGCACAGTCAGGTGCTCTCAGGTGGAAAGACATCTCTTTGAAAGAGGGGGTTTATACACGTAAGTTCAACTATGCTGCAAAAATGCTGTTTCAAACAGCAAAAAAAATAAGACAAAAATCGTCATAAGGTTCCAAAAAAGTTATTCATCCAGCAGAATTATCCTCTTACCGACATGGATTTGAGGCTATATATAAAAATGTACAGAAAAAAGCCGGAATATTTCGTACTTAACAGGAATATAAATTATATGGAGCCTCGCTGCCTTCAGCACAGGTTCAAAAAATATACTGCCTGCTGCGGTCTTTATAGTGAAATTATGTGACACGCCAACACCGGTATAACTTTAAATCCCTATGCTCACAGTACAATAGAGCAGAAAAGAGAAAGCATGAAAAAGCTGGCAAGCTTAGGTTTTTAAAATCAGGAATATTAATAAAAGTCTTAAAAAGCTATTTGCAGAAAAAGCCTGTACCTTTGTTTGTTTAGCCCTAAATTTTATAATCATTAGTACAAAGGACATTAAATATGAACAGGAATTTAAAGAAAATCTGGAATGTATGTTCCTTGCTTATCGTTATAACAGTTGTGCTTTTAGCTCTGCTGCTTTTTGCCGGCAGATTCATAGGCCTTGACCCTTATACGGTACTATCAGGTTCTATGGAGCCGCAATACCGCACAGGCTCATTATTGTATGTAAGAAAGCCCGATCTGTCAAGCTTGGCGGCAGGGGATGTTATTACTTTTAAAATGGGCAGCGATATTATCGTCACCCACCGTATAAGCGAAATTCTGCCTGATGAAAATGACCCTTCCGCCTTTTACTGCATAACAAAAGGTGACGCAAACCCCACCCCGGACGCAAATCCTGTACACAGCAGCAGCATTATCGGTGAGGCAGTGTTTGCACTTCCGAAACTTGGCTTCCTTGCTTCGTACATACAAAATCCACCGGGACGGTACGTCTGCATAGCTGTCGGTGCTTTTCTGGCTTTGCTTATGCTGATTCCTGATCTACTAAGCATTTCAAACGGAGGCAAAAGGCGGCAGGACGGAAAACACTGTAAAAGGGATTTAAAGGTCTCACAATAGTACTTCTTATATTTTTAGGTATGTAAAGCTACCTATATAATATAAACAATTTTAAGGAGGAATATTCCAATGAAAAAAACAATTACTATCCTGTTAGCACTTGCGCTTGTCATAGCGCTGTCTGTGGCAGGCACATTTGCTCTGTTCAGCGCCCAAACTCAAGTGGTAACAAACACCTTCGCAATGGGTGGACTGATTGATGAGGGAGGTCTCACCCTGAAAGAGCATAAGGCTGTGCAAAACAGCGACGGAACTTACAGCCTGGGTACAGAGGAAGTTGTTAATAATAATTACATAGTAGTCCCCGGTGTAAATCTTCCCAAAGACCCCTATATAGACGTAACATTCCTTGAAAATGCTCCTCTCTGCTATCTCTTTGTTGAGATTGTAAACGCTCTTCCCCAAGGTTTAGCTTTTTCAGTAGACGCAAACTGGATGCCTCTCAAGTCCGGAGAAACTCAGGTCACCGGCCCCAACGGCGGCCTTGTTTATGTCTATACAGCGGGCGGCGCCGATGCTCTTCAGTTTAATAACAGCAGAACAAGTCTCGGAATTCTCGCCGACAATCAGGTCACCGTTTCCAAAGATGTTGCCACCCTCGGCACAGCTCCCAAGCTGGACTTCTACGCTTACCTGTCTCAGGCTGTGGGTGTTTCCGGTCCTCAGGAAGCATTCAGCGTGTTCAATACTGCTCAGCCCTGAGTTTAAACTTATGCGCTGCCTTTGGGCAGTGCATAGGATAGCAGCTGACAGCTGGGGCGGTCTGCTGCTATCCTATGCAAATAAATTAAATCAGTATTTCCCCATGTAAGTTAGAAAAGCAGGTAACAGAATAATCGGCTGAAACATGCAGTCAGGGAAAGAAAGGATTACATATGAGAAAATCGAAAATTTTAGTAATAGCATTGATAGTCTGCTGTCTGGGTATATCGGTAACAGGCACGCTTGCATATTTTACCGCCTCAGAGCAGGCGCATAATGTTATTACCACCGGAAACATCGCCATCGAACTAAAAGAAACCGCCATAGGTGAAGATGGTAAAGAGCATCCCTTTCAGAATGTTGAAAATCTTGCTCCGGGCGCCGAGGAAAGTAAAATTGTCAGAGTGACAAACACAGGCAGTAATGAGGCATGGGTGAGGCTTAGAGTTGAGACCGTTATGGATTTACCTTCGGAAACAGCTGATCCCGCTCTTATAAGCTTTGACATAAACACAGAGCACTGGACGGAAAAAGACGGGTTCTATTATTATAATCACATTCTGAAACCAGGAGAAACCACTGAGGCTCTTTTTACCAGAGTTGCATTTTCAAAAGATATGGGCAACGAATATAAAAACAGTAAAATAAACATTAACGTAGCAGCTTATGCTGTTCAGTCTGATAACAACGGCCTGAAAGTACTGGACGCGGCGGGCTGGCCTGCCGTAGGTTGAAAGGATGATATGCCATGAACAGGAAATTTAACAAGTTTATTGCCATCCTTCTTTGCCTTATTATGACCGCAGCTTCAATAGCGGCAGCAGTTCCATCCGGCAGCACCCCATTAATTTCTGAGTCTGAGGAAAGTGCTCCTGTCATTTCCCATACCGAAAACACTCAGGAGCCTGACAGCGAAACTGTCCTTACGGAAGTTAACGCCTCTGAAGCTCCATTGCTCGATGAAAAAAACCAAATTGAGCAGGACATGTCCGAACCCAGTACAGAAGATATTCCCCAGGAGCCTGCACCCGAAAACACCTCCCATGAGTCTGCACCGGAAAACACCTCTGAGCAGCCTTCGGAGTCTTTGGATGAAGAAGCGCCTGTATTTGACCCGGAAATTGCCAAAACCGAGCTATTAAACTGTGAGACACTTCAGGAAGCAGAGGACTTTATAGAAGCTCTATCTCAGGAAGAAATTAGCGCGGTAATTTCCTTGTTCCCTGCTGACGAGCTGAGAGAATTCTGTATAAGTATCGGGGCTTATACCGAACCCGCTCCATATACCTTCCCCATAGATTACACAAATGTGGGCAGACTGCTCCCTCCCCTGCCCAAAATCAGCACCTTTGCAGTTAACGGCAGCTCACAGGGGCCGGAAAACGGGCTTATAACCAATAAGACCGCCGAAAAGAACACCGACGGTTCTTACACAATTACCCTCGAAACATACACAACCGGCAATGTCACCGCCGGTGAGCCTATTCCCGTTGACGTGGTGCTGGTGCTGGACGAGAGCGGCAGTATGGCAGATCAGCTTGAAAGCTCCAAACGCACTCCCGTATATGAAAGTGAACTTACAATAGGCAGCCTGTATTATGTGCAGGAAGGCATTGGTTATATTCCTGTTGAGTGGTGCAGGGAATGTAAGGCGTGGACAGACGGGTGCATTGATTTTTTTGGACACTGGCCCGGTTCAAAGTACACACCCAAAATCTCCCCGGATGACAGCGACGGCACGCACACTCAGTTCTACATAAAGGAAGCCGGCCAATCCAAAAGCTCAATACTTAAATCCTCTGCTGAGAACTTTTTAAACAATATTAAAGCTGATGCGGATAAAAATAACGTAGAGCACAAGGTCTCTGTGATAGGATTTTCCGGTTCCGGAAACACCTATACAAACCTTTCCGATATACGGGTGGAGAATAACTATAATGCAGCTGTAAACGCAGTGCGAGGTCTTCACACCAACGGAGGAACCTTCGTTGATGATGGTCTCCGACTTGCAGCCACGGAGTTTGATAACTCTCCCGGAGCAGGCAGACAGCGGGTTGTAATAGTATTTACAGACGGTATTCCGGGAACAGGCCGCTGGAACGACAGAGAAACTCAGACCTCTGCCAACAGCGCCATTTCTATATCCAATTCTCTAAAAAACAGCTACGGTGCAACGGTATATTCCATTGCAATGATAGCAGACGCAAATCCGGAGGCAAGCATAAGCGGAACTTCAAACACCGAAAAGACCAACAGATTTCTCCACTATATTTCCTCAAACTTTCCAAATGCCGCAAGCATGAGTTCCGGAGGCTCCGGCAATCAGACAGCAGGGTACTATCTGGCGGCTAACAGTCAGGAAGCTTTAAACCGGATATTCGGCGCAATATCCCAGGATATTGCCACTCCCAGCATAGATTTAGGTGCTGAAACAATCGTAAAAGACGTTATATCCCCGTATTTTAACGCACCGGATGGCACATCTTCAATAAAAGCCTATTCCGCAGAATATCTTGCAGGCGGAGAATGGGCAGAGCCAACGGAAATTACAAATCAGCTTACAATAACAAATACTGACGGAACTATCGACGTTTCCGGCTTTGATTACACCGAAAACTTTGTTTCAGAAAACGGCAGGGGTGAAAAAGACAGCTTCCACGGCAAAAAGCTTATTATTAAGCTTGAAGTAAACCCCAGAGAAGGTTTTCTCGGCGGAAACTCTGTCCCAACTAACGAAAGCAGTTCAGGAGTTTATAATAATGGTGAAAGCCTTGAATTCTTCCCTGAACCAAGTGTAGATGTGGACATCCCTCAAATCAGCATTACCGCCCAAGACAAACATGTGTACCTCAATTCAGATCTTACAGGCGATGAGCTTACAAACGGGCTTATAGTAAAGTGTGGCAGCACAGTGCTGAATGACCCTGAAAATCCGGTTGAAGAGTGGCAGAAAGCATTCGTAACATTGGGTGAGCCTGCATCATCGGATATAAGCGGCATAAAAGCAGATACAAAATATACCGTTAACATGAGTGTGACACCCAAAACCTACGGCAGCATAAGTGGTAA
Organism: Oscillospiraceae bacterium; assembly: GCA_020025675.1. Taxonomy (GTDB): domain Bacteria; phylum Bacillota; class Clostridia; order Oscillospirales; family Oscillospiraceae; genus Limivicinus. The sequence goes on along the minus strand of JAHHRS010000012.1, from coordinate 3,600 downwards.
ACAGCTTTCAGCCGGCGCAGATATTTTTGTTTATAAACCGGAAATCATCTGCAGCGACAGTAATATATTTCTGGGCGAAACAGCGGATTATAATGATAACGTTCATAATGAGGTCAAGTGGCTTCACGGCATAAGCTACGCAGATCCTGCAAAAATGACAGGCCCCGCTCCCCCCATCAGTCTTTCATACAATCCGGCCGCCGGAAAATTCAATGCCGATACCGATGTAAAGCTGGCAGTGGAAATAAAGGGTGAAGATGTGACAAATAACGCCGTTATTAAAAATCCTGACGGCAAAGACCAAAACCATGACTTTACCGTTAGAGTCTTATCGGGAACTCTTAAAATTTCTAAAGCAGGTAACGCCGGAGCTAATGAAGGCTTTATATTTACAGTAAGCGGCCCTGATTCATTTAAGAAAGAAGTGTCTTTAACTGTCGGAGAAAGCCTTGTACTTTCCGGACTCCCGGCAGGTAAATATAAAGTATGGGAAAATGACATCTGGGCATGGAAGTATGATGTGTCCGGCAGTCCCATGGACGTAGTAATAGGTTCTGATTCCCCTAATGCAGAAGTAACGGTTACAAATACTTTAAAAGCCGAACCTGCTGCTGAAAACGGTGACTGCTTTGTACGCAACATAAGCAAAACAGTTCCTGTCACAGAGGGCTGAGGAGGGAGGATTGAGCAATGTATACAGGAAATCATAATACCAGAAAATATCTTTCGCTTATCATCTTACTGATACTTATAAGTACTCTTACAATAGGCGGAACTTTTGCATGGCTCTCTTCTGAGACCCAGCCTGTTAACAACTATTTTACTAAAGGTTCTGTACCTATAACACCTGATGAAACCCTGGAAGGACAGGTAAAGAAAAGCGTAACCATACAAAACAGCGGTAATTTTCCTGCTCTCATAAGACTTGCAATTACTGCAAACCATATTGACCAAAATGGAAATATTATTGACGGCAAGCCTGTATCTCTGCCTATAAACACCGCCGACTGGGATTTAATAAACGGTATTTACTACTATAAACGTATAGTTCAGCCCGGTAGTGAAACCTCCAATCTGTTTTCCAAAGAGGTGGACTATACGGATATGGAAATTAATATTATGGCCCAGTCTGTGCAGGCCTCCGGTAACTTCGGCACTGAGGAAAATCCCGTCAGTGCCTCACAGTATGCGTGGAAAATGAATTACAACGCAGAAACCAGGGTATGGACAGAGTCTTGAGGAGGTGTGGGAATGAAAAAATTTTTCAAAGGATTATCCACTCTTACTTTATCACTGATAATGATATTTGCTCTCAGCGCAAACTCATATGCAGATTCCTCGGTTACATATAGTGGCGGCGCAGAAAAGTTCGTTTTTCTGGAAGGCAGCAAATACAGTGACAGCGACCTTTTCGGGAATTTTAAAGACGTAATGCCGGGCGACGAGCTAAGTCAGAAGATAACTATAAAAAACACAATTCGTAATGCGGATACTGTCAACATTTATATAAGGGCAGTTATTCACGATGAGCAAAGCAATCCCATGAGTGGAAAAGTTGCCGCAGAAACCGATCTTGCAGCAATGCAGGAATTTCTCTCCCAACTGTCCATGACGGTAAGGCAGGGGGATAAGCTCCTCTTTGATGCAAGTCCCGATCAGCTGGACGGACTTAAAGAAAATGTACTTCTTGGCAGCTTTCCGAAAAACTCCACATCTGAGCTTGTTGTAACTCTAACTGTCCCTCTTGAACTTGGAAATGAATTTCAAAACCGCACAGGCGAAGTTGACTGGGTATTTACTGCGGAGGAAATTTCATCCTCAGCTCCCTCAAGACCCAAAACCGGTGATGAAAGCAATACTGCACTCTGGATCTGGCTCATCCTTTTAAGCAGTTTAGCTGCAGGCGTACTTGGAATTAATATCAGGCGAAAAGAAGATTAAAAAATTTACTGCCTCGGACAACAGTTTGTTGATAAAAATATTTATAAAAAAGCCGCCCAAAGCTTGAGATTTCAGCATTTGGGCGGCTTATACTGTTATTGTATCGTTTTAATTATAAAGCTTTTCCACGGTCTTTTTTGCCTCATACATTATTCTGTCTTTGTCCAGAGTCAAAAATTCCCCGTTTTCATATATAATACGACCGTCAACCATGGTCATGCATACATCGGCCCCCTGAGCGGAGTAACACAGCAGTGCAAGAGGCTCAAGATTTGGATAAAGATGCGGACGATTTAAGTCAAACGCTATTATATCTGCCTTTTTGCCTACCTCCAAAGCCCCTGTATCATCTCTGCCTTGGAGCTTTGCACCGTTGGCAGTTGCCATTTTAAATGTCTGTGCAGGCTTCATCAGTACCGGGTCATGTGTGTAGCCGTTATGGATTATTGATGCAAGATGCAGCTCTTCCATCATGTTCAGGTTATTATTGCTGGCGGCTCCGTCTGTTCCTAAGGCCACGTTCATTCCCATATCCAGCATCTTAGGGATCGGGGCAAAGCCGCTGCCCAGTTTCAGATTGCTTGTGGGATTATGAATGGGACTTACACCTTTTTGAGTCAAAAGCTCCATGTCATCCTCTGTCAGCCATACGCAGTGTGCAGCTGAGGTAGGATTTTCAAAAGTACCCAAGTCATTGAACCAGCGTGCAGGAGTCTTCCCGTACTTTTCTATACATTCTCTATGCTCTTTCTCAGTCTCAGAGAGATGTATGTGCATTCTGCCGCCCAGATCCTTACAGTCTTTACTGTATGCCTCTACAATGTGTGGATAGCAGGTGTATTCGGCGTGGATTGCAAAATCCACCCTGATACGGCCGTTTCCGGCCATGTGGTAATTTTTAAAAAGCTCTTTGGACTGAGCCGCGCGTATATTCGAGCTGTACGCCTCGGACTTATCAAAGCACTGCACGGGACGGCATATATTGGCTTTTATTCCTGATTTAAGGGTGTTGTCAATGGCTGTTTCAGGCTCAAAATACATATCTGAATAGCTTGTAGTACCGGTAGAAATCATTTCAAGAAGTGCAAGGGCATTTCCAACCTTTATGTCCTCTGCCGTAAATTTATCCTCTATCGGCATCATTTTTTCAAAAAGCCACTCCTGAAGCGGCAGGTCACTTCCCACACCCCGTAAAAGGGTCATGGCGGTATGACCGTGGCAGTTAATAAGGCCCGGAGCAATCAGACGGCCGCTCATGTCCTTTTCTCTGTCATATTCTGTCTCCGGCTTCTCTTTTCCGATATAGACTATTGTGTCCCCGTCAATGCCCAAAAAGCCGGATTTTACAGTCTGAAATTCTCCGTTTACGGTAGATATTATATCGCAGTTTTTAAGCAGTAATTTCATTCTCTGCCTTCTTTCTTATATCCTTGGTGTTTTTTCTCAAAGCTCCGCCGCTGTTTTTTATGTAATTTCTAAAACCCCTAAATACAGGCAGCTCTTATTTCTGCCGAAGTCCGGAAACAGAGTCCGTAAAGAATAGGTTTACGCTCTCATATTCTCTAAGTCCCCTACCCTCAGCATAACATCCGACAGCTTATCACTATAACTTTTTTTAATCGTAACACAGTTTGAAAACACTGTCAATCAGTGATTATC
>JAHHRS010000011.1 GCA_020025675.1 Oscillospiraceae bacterium | reverse complement strand
ATTTAATTTAAATAAATGGTAATGCAAACAAGTTGAAAAAACTCAGCCAATTTAAAGCTTAGAACTTTAAATCGTGAGTTAAGGGCGATGTTATTATTTGTGTGGTTTTTTTGAAATGCGGACAGATGGGGACGTATCGTGGGAGTTTACATTAGAATTATCTGTTATAATGATAAATTCATTAGAGTTATCTGCCATACTGACAAATTACATTAGAGTTATCTGTCATACTGACAAACTACATTAGAGTTATCTGCCATACTGACAAACTACATTAGAATTATCTGTCATACTGACAAATTACATTAGAATTATCTTTCATAATGACAAATTACATTAGAGTTATCTGTCATACTGACAAATTACATTAGAGTTATCTGTCATACTGATAAATTACATTAGAGTTATCTGTTATACTGACAAATTACATTGGAATTATCTGTCATACTGACAAATTACAATGCTGCAATAATTTTTCTATATTTCTTTTACCCATTTACCATAAACTTCGGAATCCATTTTTTCCGCATAACCCAGATGGGTATACCCCAATTTCTCCAGCAGGGCCATACTTGCTTTGTTCTGCGGCTCTGTAAAGCTGATGAATTCATAATTGGGATAAGCAGTATGAAGTTTTTCTATAAGTGAGGACAAGGCTTCAAAAGCAAAGCCCTTTCTGTGATACTTATAAGAAACGGTATATCCCAATGAAATGCAGTCTTCACTGGGCATTACATTTATTTCTCCCACTATTTCATCTGTTTCTTTCAGCGCAACGGCAAGCATAAAATCAGAGTTAACAGAAAAAACATCTTTTTTTCGTTTTGCAACCAAGGCTTCGATTTCTTTCAGCTCCCTTACCTGCCCACGCTGATAACGGGCGCAAATTTCGTTATTACGATAATCATAAATAAACGGAACATCTTTTTCGTTCACATTCCGGATGATTAAGCGTTTTGTTCTGAAAAACTCCATATAAGCTGCTCCTTAATATAAATTATAGCTGTGAAGAAACACCATGTTTGCACATAAAATGTAAAGTGTTGGATTGAACCACGGTGTCTACTTAAATTATATCATAAAACCCGAAAAGCGGCAGAGAAAATTCTCTGCCGCCATTTCTTAACACCGCTGTGTTCAGTTTTTTAAAATCCCTACATGCCTGTTGAGCCATGCACCAAAAGGCGGGTCACAGCTCAGTCGGCCTGCCATTTTGGATAATTCGGGCTGTGGCTCAAAACTGATTTCAATTAGGGACTACAACTGTAAACCTTATCCGATTAACCGAAACATTTTAACCCGGACTAACTGCTTATCTGTAATGAGCGCAATTCTCACTCAAAACAGCCCAACAGCTTCAGCAGTCCATCATCAAATGTCAGATACTCACTGTCCTTGACCGCTTCCAGATACATGTTCAGCAGATTTTCCTTTGCTGTTTGCATATCCTCAGCAGTTCTGCTTTTGGGGTAGGTTTGCTCCAACAGCTGAAGAAAGGGCTTGGACAAACTGTTGTATTCCTTAAACTGATGCAGCTTTTTCCCCTCTGCAACGGTTTCCACGGACAATAAAAGCTGCCTTGCGTTACCTAAGGCTATATCTGCAAAGACAAATTGTTCTCGGAGTATGGCAATCTCCACATACCGGAGTTCGTTAATGAAACGATAATGGATTGAATCATCCACGCCGTAGTGCTGAGAATACTCGGCGAACTTTTGAGCTTTTAGTTTAACCGTGTCAGTGAAGTTTTCAGTCTTGGCAAAGACTACCTTATACTGTAACGACCGGATCGGCAGCTCCGACGTGAGCAGAAAGGATATATCTGGACTCAGCCCGTCCTCAAAATAGACCGACAGACCCAAAGCAGTGCTTGTCCATGCCCGGTTCTCAAGGTGGCAGGCTCCCAAGTCTGTGAAAAATTGTTGAAGCTGACGGGCGGCGGTTTTTACGCCATCCGCATCATAACAGCCGGCCATCACATCAATGTCAGAGTAGATGTCAGCAAAGCTGACTGCACAGGAGCCAATTTGGAGCAGCCCCTCAAAGGCAGAACTTCCTTGCATAAACTTGACTATTTTATTCAGTAATTGCTCCCTGTCTGTTGCTTTATACATCTGTTTTACCTCTTAAAATGCTGCCGCTCTTTTGCGCCGTCTAAGAAAATTATGTCTATAAAACACGTCACATCATTAAGCCAAACCGCGCCTTTAACGGGCCACCGATTATGCCCGATAGCCGGTTTTGCGGTCCACTATATTTTTAAGGGGTTTGCCGTTGAGATAGGCGGACAGGTTATACTCGGCTATATCCACGATATTTTCCAGAGTATCAGGCAGATGATAATAGCCGGAGGCATGGGGAGTTATGAAAAGATTGGGCAGCTTCCAGAGGGGGCTGTCAGTGGGAAGAGGCTCACGCTCCAGCACGTCAACTCCTGCGGCGCTGATTTTTCCGGTGGTGAGAGCGTCATAAAGAGTCTCCTCTGATACGGCAAAGCCACGACCGCAGTTTATAAATATTGCGGACTTTTTCATAAGCGAAAAGCGCTCAGGGGTGAAAAAGTGGGTGGTGGCGGGAGTTCCCGGTAAAATGGACACCACAACGTCTGCCTGAGGCAATACCTCATCGGTTTGGTCGGTGGTATAGAGGGCATCAACACACTGGGGACACTCACTCATCCGCCGCTTTACGCCGATAACCTTCGCCCCGATTGCCTTGCAGAGCCTGGCAAGGTACAGGCCTATATCGCCAAGACCTACTATTGCAACCGTACTGTCGGAAAGTGAAACCACGTTTCCCTCGTCTGCCCACAGGGCCTTCATCTGGTCATCTCTGTACAGATGAAGTTTCTTCTGAAGTCCCCAAATCATTGCAAAAGTATGCTCCGCAACGGCTTTACTGTATGCTCCTGTTGAGTTTACCAGCACAGTTTCCGGCCGCAATATGCCCTCGCCCACATAGGCATCGGCACCGGAGGAACTGAGCTGCATCAGCTCAAGGCGCTTGGAGCATTTAATATACCCAGACGGCACATTTCCTAAAATTATATCCGCATTCTGAACCTGTGCCTCAGTTACACTGTGCTCGTCAACATACTCAATATTACAGCCTTGGCCTGCTTTCTCTATCCTCTTCTTATGATCTTCTCTGACCGGAAGAACTACCAATACGTTTTTCATGTTTCATCTCCTAATATTTTTTTAAACATTATATCAGTATAAAATTAAGTTGTAAATATTTTGCAGAAAGTTTTAAACATTTTACCCCCTTAATTGCAGAAAGATAAAAGCTTTAGACAAGTTAATTTACTAAGGCTTGGGAGGTCATCTAAACCGGGGGATAGCGGCAAAAACCAAGCCCCAATGGGGGATATAAGGATTTGGATGAAACAGGAAGTTGATTATTTCCTGTTTTTTTAATAATTCCTGCTTAAAAGGGTAAAAAATATGAAGAGACAATCTGCCTACATTGTGCAAGTCGCACAATTAAATTGAATTATTATGGCATATTTCCCAAAACGACAAAATGTGATAACTTTTTGCTGCAAATTGTTGCACCCGCGCAAAGAGCGTGTTATAATAAAAACAATAACAATCCGTATTCCTTTATGAAATACATAATTTTATGAAAGGTGGGGCGATAATGAGAAAATGCCGTATTTCCGATTTCAGGCGCACTGTCTCTGTTTTCGCTCTTTTTTTGTGCCTTTGTTTAATTGCTGCCTTTTTCGCCCCTGCCGCTTTTGCCGATAATGACACTCTGCCTTATGACCTTGCCGCTGTTATAAGCAATCTGGGTAATCTGGGCGCTATGGAGGCAATGAGTCAATGGGATAATCTGGCAGCCGTTTCAGTAGGCCACGGCTCCTCCGGTGTTTTTGTGCTGGGGCTTAGAGAGGACGGCACCGTGCTTGCCGCAGGAAATAACGACAGAGGGCAGTGCGATGTTGAAGAATGGTCCGATATTACGGAAATTTCAGCCGGAAAGGGTTTTGCACTGGGTCTTAAAAGGGACGGAACTGCCCTCTGCGCCGGATTTTCCGACTATGACCTTACAGAGCTTGAGTCATGGGAAAACCTCTGCAATATTGCCGCAGGGGAATGCTTTGCCCTTGGGGTTACACAAAGCGGGCAGCAGCTCTTTGCAGGCTGCGGAGAATTTGACATTAATCTCTGGTTTTCCGCCGACACTGAGAACAAAGTCTGGGAAAATAAGGAAGAGGAAATGGACTTTTGGAGCAGTCTTTCCGGCGTTTCCACAGCAGGAGACAATATTCTGGCTATGGACACCTCAGGACAGCTCAGCTACTTCGGCTTTACCCCTGTGGGCGATATGCCGGAATTTCAAAAAACCGTTGCCGACTATGAGGTGAGCCTTTATAACGGCGCTGTTCTTTTCAATGACGGCACGGCTCTGGTCTGGGGGGACAATTCCTGCGGACAATGCCCAAGCTTTGAGCTTTCCGGCATTTCTCAGCTCAGTCTGGGGGCTGAGCACTCGGTTTTCCTCAGAGATGACGGCACGGTTTTTGCCTGCGGAAGTAATGAATTCGGGCAGAGAGATGTTTCGGACTGGCAGAATATTGTCTATGTGGAGGCAGGGGACACCTGCACTCTGGGCATTACTCAGGAGGGAAAGCTGCTTGCGGCCGGAGTTATTCGATAAAATCCTATACCGAAAGATTAAAAGGGCGTGTATCATATTTGGATACGCCGTATAAGGAAGTAATTTAGAAGTTTATAGAAAAGGGCCGATATGCTTATGGCATATCGGCCTTTTTCTATAAGTGACGGCTTAACAGGATTTAAATTACTCAAGTATCTTTTGAAAACAAGAGAAGTCTTAATATGATATAAATAATGATACATCCCCATCTAAGACCGGAAGCTTTTATGTATGGCCGTGTTACAATTAGCTTTTGAAGCTCCTTTAACAAGATACTCTCACCGTACAGTGAGGAAAGCATTTGTAATGACAGTACCCCCGGTGACTTTGACTCTTAAAACCTCTACTATGAATAATCTAAATAATAAGCCTCAGCATAATCCGTGGCTATTGGCATATTGCTCTGCAAAGCTGCCCTTCTCCGCAACGATTCGGAGCTTATGACAGTTTTCAAAAGCAGTTTCACCAATATGAAGAACATTTTTGGGAATAAATATTTCTTCAAGCTCAGTACATCCGGCAAAAGAACACTCTCCGATGCTGGTGAGGCTTCTGGGCAGTACAACCTTCCTGAGACTGCTGCATCCCATAAATGCTCTGTCGGCTATAAGTCTAAGATTCTTTCCTATATTAAGCTCTTTAAGTTGGCTGCAATTCAAGAACGCAGCTTCGTAAACAGATGTAAGATTTGCAGGCAGAGTTAATTTCTCAACAGCTTTTCCGCTGAAAGAGTCTCTGTTTATACAGACAATAGGTTTGCCGTTAATTTCAGACGGCAGCTCTAATTCTTTCTTTACGCTCTGGCACTTGTCTATAACTGCAACAACATCATGAATTATAACGCCGCTTATATCCGGCAGAGAGAAGCTTACAGAATGCTCTTTGCGCTCAGTAAGAAGGTTAACATAATGCTCCGTACCGAATGCTGTATCTATTGCTAAGCTGACAGACTGCATATGCTGGCCCTTGAACATGATTACATCTCCGGGTCTGCTGAGATGCTGTACAAGCTCCACCATCTCATACCAATCCTCAGTGTATTTTACATCAATGCTGCCTTTCATCATGGTTTCTGCCATGAGTTTGGCCTCAGCTCCGTATACAATAACATGGTCAATATCCAGCTCCCTGACAGCCTCACCTACTCTGCGGTTTATTATATCTGCCTCACCACCAAGACGCATCAAAGGATAGAGAACTGCTATTTTTTTTGTTCCGGGGAGGTTTTCCATGCTGCTCAGGGTCTCCATAGAGGATATAAGTGACATTTCCACGGATGAGAAGCAGTCCACATACAGGTGGTATCCGCCTACATTTTCAAGCACCTGACGTATACCCTTTGCATGATATGATGCAAGACCGTTTATAATTTCATCCTCTGACATTCCTGCCCATCTGCCGGTAGCAAAGGCGAAGAGAATATTATAGGCATTATGCTTACCCACAATATTGAGTTTTACATCCGTTCTGTGACCACTGCTTTTTTCCACAACTGTAAGCTTCAGTATCTCAGAAGTCTGCACCACATTATCAGCAAAATAATCAGCATCAGGATTTTCAACGGAACAGGTGAGAATACCGTCCTTTGACTGTGAAACTCTCTCTGCCAGATGGCAGTTATCGATATTGAGAATACCGATTCCGCCGGGTCTGCGGTTTTCCAGTAAACTAAGCTTATCCCTTTTTATATTATCGAACGTTTTATAAAGGTCCAAATGTGCCTCGCCGATATTGGTTATGATTGCCACATCAGGCTGCAGCATCTGTGCGCCCTTTGCGATATGGTCAATAAAGCTGCCTCCTACTTCCTGCACGTACATTTCATGCTCAGGCTTAAGACGCTGTAATAGCTCAAGTATCCATACACGGTTATTGGCATTATTATAAGTTGTGCAGGTGTGGGTATTATATTTTGAGCTGAGAACGTGATAACACAGCTCAGTAGTGGTGCTCTTACCCGCAGAACCGGTTACACAGATTGTTTTTGCCGGGTACTTGTCTCTTAAGTATTTTCCCACCTTAACACAGGCATCAAGGGAATTTTCCACAATTATGGTGGGCATGGGCTTTCCCTGCTCATCGTAAATCTGCTCTTCAGCTACTGCCGCAACTGAACCGCTTCTTAATGCGTTTCTGCATCTGCGCATTTCTCTGGAAAGGTTTTTATCATAGAAGAAAACCGAACCTCTCTGCACAGGCACTGAATCGCTAAGGATTATTTGGGGAACCAGTCTGTCTGCCACGGTCAGAAATTCCTCCGGCAAATCCACGCCGATTATCCGGCATATTTTTCTGATGGATAACTTTGCAGTGTCATCATGTGGGGAAACAGTTTTGCTTTTCCAACTTGTAAAACTGTTAAAACGCTTTATATGCGTTTCATAGTCGGTAAGATAGTCTTCAAGGCTGAGATTATTTTTAAACAGATATGCTGCAAGCTCACTGTCTTCAATATAGCGCAGATGGATATAGGCCACATTTGCAAGAGCGGCCTTGATTTTTCTTGCAACAAAACCGAACTTGGCGCAATTTTTCTGCACCCACTGTATTGCCGCCACTGTGGAAGTATTTTTGAAGCCAAACTGACCTCCGGAAACATCAAAGGCAATTCCCAAGTGATGTTCCGAACACCCATAGCGCTGGTAACGCAGTCGGCTCAGGGCTTCACCGTATCTTAAGGCATAGTCTCTCCGTCTGAGGAGCTGGACTTTCTTTGATCTGAATCCGGTATTAAACTTAAGATAAATCCCTTCGTTTCTTGCAGCCAGCATCATGGCATTCCATGCCTCTGCTGCCGGTCTGCAAAGACTCGTTCCCTCAGGAATGCCGTATTTAGCTCCGTTTACTCTCTGAGCCGGAGCGTAAATATCCCGAACCTGGTTATACTGGTTTACGAGAACCGGGAAACTGCTTGCTCCTGCTTCTTCAACGCAAACCATGAAGGCAGTTTCGTTTCCGTCCTTGTCCACGGCATACATGCCAACATAACCGGCGCTATTTCCAATTACAAAACCGTTTTGGGTAACAGAGGCAACTATTGCGTCTTCGCTGTAAAAGGCACTGTAATCACCATTGGGAAGAAATGATTTAATAACCGAACTTCTCTCTCCGGTTTTAATACGGAATATCTTATCAAAATGCAGCTTAACAGGATTGGGATGAATCTTATTTTCTGCGGTATTTCTTATAGTCTCTATTACACCATTATAGGATTTTCCGGTGATTTTCGTGAATTTCTGCTGCTCTTCAACACTCAAGGAACTCAAATCAAGGGGCTCAAAACTGTCTGCTTTCTGAAGAATATACATTGGAATATATGAGGGCTTTATCTGTACATCGCCGGAGTCGGTATTTAATTCAATATCAAGCTTTGCAAGAATATTGTTAAGTACAGTTTCCCTACCGTACATAGGCGTAGCTCCCCAGACATAATTTCCGAGGCCGTAAAAAACGGGGACTGTTTTATGTTTCCTGCCGTTATTAACTTCAATTTCACCTATCTCCTGCATTACATGGGCATGGGAACCGATTATGGCATCTGCTCCCATATGAGCGGTAGCCCATGCGACATATTTCTGGTAAACAGTTGAATGGCGATCATATTCATTGCCCCAATGATAATAAACAATAACAAGCTTAGCGCCTTGCAGTTTAGCAGCCTTTATTTCTTTATTTACTTTATTTAAATCATCTTCCAGACTTTCAAAGCCTATGCTGTTTACAAGCTTGGAACTATTGGAGTCCATTTTATGATTATTAAGACTTCTGCTGCCATTAATACGGCCTGTTTCATAAGTAAAGTTCAGTATAGCTGTTTTAAGGCCGTTTACATTCAGAATTGTGTAGGCTTCTTCCTTGGGATTTTTTCTGATGCCCGCCACATGAAGGCCGTATTTTTCCGCAGCCTCTCTGGTTTTAGAGATTCCCTGGTTTCCGCTGTCATATGTATGATTATTTGCTGCTGCCACACAATCAAACCCGGCCTCTTTAATGGCCTTAAGCAGAGCTTCTGGGCTGTTGAACCTCGGATAGCCACTGGGTTCACCGCCTGAAATGGTGGTTTCCAGATTGCACACGGATATATCAGCTGCATCTATATGCTTTCTTATATTTTTGAAGTTCAGGGAGAAGTCATACTCACCGGAATTTTGATCAAAAGCTGCTTTAAGCTGATTATCGTGAGCCATTACGTCTCCAGCAAATAGAACTGAAACATTTTTCATATAACTACCACCCATTCATCTTGAACACTATACCGAGAAAAATTGACTTTTAATTTTCAGCGCACTTTTGTTCATATTTTCTCAATTGCTTTTCTTCATTTGCTGCATATTCGGCGGCAAATCTTTTTGGCGTAATCAGTTATAATCCCTGATAATAAATGCCAAACTTTTTTATATACATTAGCTTATACGCCTTGTTTCTTAAAAATTAGATATTTATGTTATCAAGCTCTGAGATATCGGAAATTTCAATTTTTTCAATCTCTTTATTTCTGATATTTCTAAGCTCCATGGCATATTTCAAAGCCTCCAAGAGGCCCACATTGGTATTTGCACTAAGCTCTTTATACATGGTGACAATTGATTTTGTTTCCATATATTTGACGCTCTTCACAGTATTGCGAAGCAATCTGAGCTGTCTGGATGTTTTCCTGGTACTAAGCAAATCGCTCATTGCAAATTTCAACGCATTTTCAGCATCTAAAATAGCTTTATTTCCAAAAACAGGGAATATATTGTTGCTGTGTACTTCCTGTAATTCTGAATTTGTAAGTACTAACTCTGTGTTTCCTATAAGAGATAAAGCTTTATCAGCATTTACAACCGCATATTTACCGATTTCTATATTTAAAAGGCCGGCAAGCATTTCTGTCATTCCACTGTAATCAGTGGCACTTATGCGGCTGGCAAGCATGTCCCCAAGCTTAACCTGATTTCCTTCACAGTCAAATTTCAAATCTGTATCCATAACCAGAAGTTTAGTTCCGGCAATCGCTTTATCCATCACAGCCAAAATAACAAATGCGGGATACACGCCATAATTTTCTTTTTTAAAAGTGCCTATTAGCAGCACCGATATTTTGTTATCGTTTTTCATAAAACAACCCTACTATTCCTTAGTATCTCCGCGGCAATCTCGGTATAAAACCGGGATTGCTGCGTCTGTTTAATCTGTGCAGGCAATTAGTGCAGAATTCTGTCACATACTGCTACTGCTGCAATTGCATTCAGCTTATTACCTTCAGCTCCATAGCTATAAACAATACTTCTATTATCTGCTTTACACTTTATCTCCATTACAATCTTATTTTCCTCAACATTAATATTTTTGACATAATAATCTGCTTTGGAGTTAAATATGCTGTAGGTAATAACATTTTTTCTGCCTATAAATTCTGAAGCAAATTTCTGGTCTATGTTTACAAAAACCATTCCGCCATTTTCAAGAGTTATTTTAATGCTCTCTGTGAAATCTTTGGTGTACATTGGTCCGCTGCTGTACTTTTCGGGTATTCTCGGAATATTACCTAATACAAGTATATCAGGTCTAAGTATTTCAGTATTGGTAGTCATATATCCATCGTAGGCAGGATGTATTCCCTGTACAACTATGGATTTATCGGAATCAATGTTCTGCAGTGTGTTCAGGATACCAGCACGTGAATCTGCCTGGGTCTTAGCGTAAAGATTTACTTTGCCCCTCAGCATATTCTGTATAAGTTTACTGATTACATTTGCGCCTTCAACGGTGCATATCATCTGGCCTTCAAATCGGTTCCGCATATATTTGCAGATTTTTTTATACGCATCGACAAAATTATCCACCTTAATCTGAGGATATGGATTGCCCTCTTTATCTCTTATAACCACATCAGTAATGAAGAATCCAGCGCCCTTATTTATTGCCGCATCACACTTTTTCCTATAATCCGGCATATTCTTGCTGCACATGATTGCAGTTCCAGGCTCAAAGTCAGGCCTCAGCATCTTAATTCCGGGTATGCTTATATCCTTTATGCTCTCATAACGGGACGGAACACTCTGGTTCAGTATACTGCATATACGGCCAAAGTTGATTTCGCCGTCTCCGTTATCATGCAAATCATATGCCGGATGTGGTTCGACTCTAATTTCCATAGCCGAAAGAATATCTTCATATTCATCCATGTGTTTAATATAATTATCAATATATTCGCCTTCAGCTGTCAAGATTTCAGCAAGATTTTTATTCCCTATGTATCTAAGGTGTAAATATTCTCCTCCGAAATCATTGACAAGGAAACCGTACTTGGCTGCATTATCTTTAAGCCAGTCGAATGCAAGCTTTTTGTCTGTTGTAAGGTTGCCGCTCTTGATGTTGGTCACATTCATAAAGGAGCCAAGATGGTGTTCGCTATGGCCTATTTCAGCATAGTATTCCCTTGCATTTTCTTCTCCGTATATAGCGCTGCGGTTTACGAAGTTTAAAAGCTGTCCCTCATTTGAGCGGTATCCGCCGCTGCAGTAGAAGTAAATTTTATCCTTTGCCGAAGCATCTTTCATCTTCAGCCATGCCTCTGCTGTTTTCTTTTCAAGGGACACTCTGGCGGGAAGTTTCCATTCAGCACCGCTGACAAGCTCATCGGGTCTGAATATATCGGGGACGTTATTGTATTTGTCTACAACTACCGGCAAAACCTTATCTGTTTTTCCGCTTATTTTTACCATGTAGCAGAGTTCTGTTCCGTCATCGAGTTCAACAGTCATCCCCACATAGCCCTTTGAATATGCTATTATACTTCCGTCCTGCAGTACCGCAGCAGCAGGAGCATTCTCGCTTCTGTATGCCTTTACCCTCTCCAGTACTGATTTGTCAAGATAATTGCTGAAGTTGGTTTTTTCACCTGCTTTTATATTTATAAGTTCATCAAACTTCAGTATGCTCTTCAGCGGATGAATCCTATTTTTTACAGTATCGTCTATTTCGGCGTAGATTTCATCTACAGTCTTGCTGCTGTGCTCATTAAAAGACTCTACCTCGTATTCATCCATATCCTTAAGCGATAAAACCGAGTAATTGTATTTATTTAAAATAAAGTCTGTTTTTATGTACAGGGGTATGTAGTCACAGTCTACGGATTTAACTTTTCTTTCATTTCTGTCATAATGGATTCTGAGCTCGGCCAGCATACCATTCTGAACAGTTTCTCTGCCTGTACGCGGCAGTCTGGATCCCCAGCAGTAGTTACCCATACCATATATTACCGGTACAGTTCTGACTTCGCCGTTTATATTAACACTTACGCTGTCAATCTCCTGGATTACATGTGAGTGTGAACCGATAATTGCATCTGCACCCATTTCAGCAGTTTTATATGCGATATATTTTTGCAGAGTGTTTGAATGCCGTTCATACTCACAGCCCCAGTGGTAATATACAAGTATTACATCCGCACCGTCACTTTTAGCTTCTGCAATTTCAGTTCTGACATGTCTTAGATCTGTATCGAGAGTCTCATAGCTGAATGTATTAATCAGGCGTTCAGACATGGCATCCATCGGGTGCATATTAAGAGATTTATCTCCGCCGATATTTCTTGTTCTGTAGGTTCTGTTAATAACAGCTATTTTAATTCCTTTTTTCTCAACGACAACGTATCCCTTGCTATCCTCTCTGTCACGAATACCGCACACAGCAAGCCCTGCTCTCTTGAGGACCTTTGCAGTGCGAATCAGGCCATGTCTACCCATATCAAAAGTATGGTTATTAGCGCAGGCTGCAACATCAAACCCTGCATCGGCAAGTTCATCAGCAAGTTCGTCGGGACTGTTGAAATTGGGGAAGCCTGTGAACTCTCCGCGTGCCATAACGGTTTCCACATTTCCGATGGCAAGGTCTGCGCCTTTCAGATACTTCCTGGTGTTTGCAAACAGATATTTGAAATCATAGCATCCATTTACCTTATCATATGCGCTTTCGAGCATATGTTCGTGAATCATAATGTCACCGGCTATAACGACTGAAAGCTCATCTTCGTTGCTTGCTAAAGGTTTAATATCCTCATTCTCATACTTGGGAAGGGCATATATATTGGGATTGATTCTTGTACCGTTTTTACAAATTCTGTCCTTCTCGGTCTTAAAATCGCAGAATGAAACTGCAATATTATGACTCATTGCCCATTTAGCAGCATAGGACTCCCTGGGCGCAAAAAATGTTAGATTTTCGCAACCATCGAAAGCGTTATCCTCAATGACTGCACATTTATATCCCAGTACTACCTTTTTGAGTTTGCTGCAGTTACGAAATGCACCCTTTGATATATGCTCAACTTCGATAAGATTTGCTCTGACCATATTGAAACAATTTTCAAAGGAATTTCTACCGATATACATACAAGACTTTGGTAGCTCAAGCTGCTCTAAACCGGTGTTGCGGAATGCACAATCTCCAATTGATCTTAACCTGCTGCCAAAAACAACCATTCTCAACTGTGTTTTATTTTCGAATGCATTTTCATTTATATGCACAATAGAATAACCGTTTAGCTGTCTGCTTAAAACAAGCTGGGTATTATCAAACCCATTTACAGCACTTTTAAGGCTAACACCCTGCATATGAGGATAGTAATCACCACTGAGCTGTTCTGATTTAAGAGCTGTGCAGGGAATTCCCAAGGGGATAATTGCTTTCGATTTTGTATAATCCGTTCCGAAAGCGATATCTGCAATGCTCCATAGGGATAGATGATACCTGCCCTTAAAGAGTATTGCGTCTCCGGCCTTTGTTGTGCATCTAAGTCTCAGAGCGATTTCTTCCAGATTATTATAGTAGCTGAGCTTTTTGTTATTACCTAATACACTTCTTGCACCGTCATAAACAGCATGCTCGTATCTTTTATCTGTAATTTCATCAGGTTTTCCTGTTATTTTGCTCGGGTCTTCTCCAACAATTATGAGCTCATCTATTTTTTCGAATCTGGCAAGATTTTGCCCCAGCTCGAAGTTAATATCCCGTGTTACGTCATTTGACGTCTTGCGCTCACCTACAATTGCAATTCTCTTGCCGTAGGAAGGTATATGCAGATCCTCAAGAGCCTGAACGCTTAGCAGTGCACTCTCCGGTGAAGAGTTATAGGCATCCATATAGATAAATCTACCAGACACACAGCGAAGATATTGTCTTATACCTACACTTTCATATTCCAGAAAACCATCCTGTATTTCTTTATCGCTGAAACCGAACTTTTTGGCAAATGCAAATACTAAAAGGGCATTGTAAACATTGTGCTTTCCGATTATGTGAATTTTTATGTGTACGCTATTACCTTCATTCAGTACGTCGAACTCCAGCAAATCTCCGTTTTGAACTATATTTTCACCAACATAATCCGCCGACTTGTCATTTATAGCGAAAGTGGTGATATCGCTTACAAATTCATGATTCCTCAGAATTTCGTCATCAAGATTTATAATACCGAATGTACTTTCTTTACGCACTCTATCAAAGCTGGTTTTGTCTGCTATAAGTTTTTCGGCAGTTCCATATGTAGCTATATGCTGTGTAGTATCAATATTTGTAATACCAAAACCGTCACAGTTTATTACTCTTGCAGAGGCTTCTATTAGTCCCGGTGTCTCGGCGCCGCATTCCTGAACATGAAAATTATATTCCGGATTAATTCGCAGTATCCACTGGTTAACGATCTGTAAAGTAGTATTGAAATTTCTGCCGTCAAGTCCGCTTACAAAGGTTTTGTATCTCTGATTAAAAACGCACTCAGCAAACATGGTTGTAGTTGTCTTACCGGCACTTCCGGTAATGGCTATGGTAGGCATGGGAAATATTGCTTTAACATACTGACCTAACTTTATCCAGGCCTCCCATGTATCTTTTACCGTTATTACCGGATATATTCTGCCTTTTGCATCCTTAAATACCCTGTTCGAAACTACTATAACTCCTTGGTTAAGGTAATCGATTATCTTTTTTTCGCTTTCCTCAGGCGGTACGTTCCAAGACAGATCAAAGACCACTCTAAGTCCGTCCTTAATGGGGGTATTGTCAGCTGTTACTCTTTCAAGCACGCTGTCCTCATATTTTTTCAGTTTTTCGGGCAGTCTGTACTGGCTTCCATCAAATATGATGTTGCACAGCTGTCTCAGTGTAAAACTGATTTTTTCACCGTTCCATACTCCGTAAATATCGCTGCTTTTTTCCATTCCTAACTACACCTCATTATATGCAACAGTTTTCTGCCAGTGCTTTAAGTTCACTGCGTATGCCGATTCTATCTGCGCCCTGTCTTACCAGCTGTCCGAAAGCGTTGCCTTCTATAACTATCCATCTGTTGTCGCTTGTATAGCTTATATCCCAGCCTATATATCTTACCTCAGGAATAATCTGCAATGCTTTCTGTGCCAGTGCTTCACCAAGTTTCAAGGCATCATCCCAGTTTGGCAGCTGGAATCCCCTGAAGGCATATCCGTGATCAGGGTGATGTGTGTACATTTGTCCCGCTTCGTCTATGCCATCGGAAATGCACATGCCGTTAGTTTCATCTACTGCCACAAAAATTCCGCCTGCGCCGGCATTATCGACAAAAGAACCTTTCTTACCAACTTTCATAAACGGCCATACTACTCTTACTTTTTCTCCATCGAATACAGTAGGAAGTCTGACAGTATTAACTGAGTCAGGGTTTAGGCTTTTGATTATATCATGTGCCTGAATAAGTTCCTCACAGATAAATGTTCCCAATTCTTCACGAATCTCACTGAATTTTTCATCTATGCTCTCACCTTGCTCTATACGGTCAAGAGAGACTCCTTTGCCCATTGCTCCATTAAGAGGCTTTTTGACAAAGATTCTGTGTTTGCTGCAGAATTCTATGAAGTTTTCTTTATCATTATCGCTTTCAACAATGACTGCCTCTCTGTGGTAGAACTCTTTAAACGCCTCATATGTACGAGCTTTATTATCAAACAGCTCACTCTTTATTCTGTCATTAAACTTGAGAATCTGTTCAGTGCGATCTGAGTTGGAGGCAAACATTCTGCGTTCCGGCAGGGAAAGATCCTTGAATCCGAACATTATATACTCAAAATCCAGGTATCCCATCAGTCTTTTGCAAATAATCATATCTGAAACAAGTTTGCAAAGCTCTTCTCTGCATTCCAAAACCTCTGGGCAGGATTTTGTTATTATTTCTGTAAATTCATCTATCTCACTCTGGGTAAGTGTATCCTGAGTTACTTTATAATACTCCTCCATGTCTTCAGCTATCTCACTGTATGACTTAAGGCCTTTATCTATAAGTTCCAGATCGCTTTTGAGCTTTGTGGTAAGCTCTGCTTTTCGCTTAAGCTTTTTCAGGACAGCTTTAAGTCTGCGATATGGCAAGGCATAAAGATTAAGCTCGTCATATTGTGTTATATTAACCTCATACCATGGATTATCGTTGAGCATTTCTAAATCCTGTATAACCTGAAGCTTGGTTCTTCCAGTGGATTGGCAGACATTTTTGTAGTGTATCTCTTCTTTTTCCTCCAGCTCCTGTAGTTTAACGCCCTGATTAAAAACAGTTTTTTCCGTAAATTTATAAAGTCTTATTTTGTTATAATCCCGAAAATTTACTCCGTATACATCTCTTGCTCTCAACATATCTGCCAGAATATCATCAAATGGTCTTTTGGCTTTTGATGCAGCAATTCTCGCATATTCCAACTCATCCATATTTATCATTTGTATCTATTCCCACTTTCCCTTTGGTCTTAACCTGAGTTTGATATAAAATCTTTGCTCTTTATTATGAATTTCTTAAGCTAAAGCCTTTATTTTCACTCAGCCACTTCGCTGTTTTATCTTATCTCTTTTTAACTCCGGATTTATGCACCGGGCCTTATGTTATCATACTTTCCAGAGCTTCCTCTACACTTTTGTTTTCGCTGAAATA
Organism: Oscillospiraceae bacterium; assembly: GCA_020025675.1. GTDB lineage: Bacteria > Bacillota > Clostridia > Oscillospirales > Oscillospiraceae > Limivicinus. Next base: position 30,010 of record JAHHRS010000011.1, on the reverse strand, counting down.
GCATACTTCCGGAGCATATCTTAGGTGCGCATATGCCACTTGTGAAGGATTCAAACTTGTTTTTCTGTGTATAAATCCAAACCTGTGTGCATTTTCCCAAATCCACTCCACTGCCGCAGAATTACTGCTCTGACCATCTGTATTGTTACCTCCTCCTGCATCGAGTGCAGTACCCAAATGATGCTCAGAGCAACCTACAGGCATATATCTCCTGACGGCTGATTTACGTCCATACTTCTCGGAATACTTCTTAATTCTGTCTCTTTGCTGTTTCCGGGTTCTGAATCCATTGAAACAGGTAATTATAATTCCTTCTTCTTTTGCTGCTTCATACATGTTACTCCATGCTTTTGCAACTTCAAATTTTAGAAAAACATTATTTTTTAGGTGATATTCAGCTCCGCTTACCAAACTATCAGGTATATAATCATCACGTATCGGATTATTGATATTTACAAGCACCGGCAGAGAGCTTTCTTCACACTCAATCACATGCACTATACATGAATGGCCCTGACCGTTAATTTCGTAGGCTGTAATTCCAACATATCCGGAGCTGTTGGAAATGAGGAAGCCCGAATCGGTGACCGATGCTTTTATTGCATCATCGCTTCTGTATTTATCATATTCCAAATTAGGAAGTAAATCACCGGCTATCTTAATATACTGACCGGCATTAATCTCCCTGATTCTCGGATACATGTTCACAGGTTGTGAATTGCTGAAAATATTTCTGATGTTCTTATCTGCCTTTTTTTCAGCGTCCGTATGTGGCGTGTACAAGTTTAGCAAAACATTTCCGTCTGCTGCATAAAGGGGGATTGCTTCAACTTTCTGAAGTTTGCCTCCGTCCAGTTTTATTTCCAACACTGCTCCGCTGCCGGAATCAATATCTGAAGCTTCCGTTTCAAAGGGCAAACTGTTTCCAAGCCCGTAGAACACCTCTACATCATAAGAATCGTCGTCATTCGGGATTTTAAGGCTGCGGTGTTCCTGTACATTGCCGCTGCCGGATCCCATTATTAAATCCACTCCCATTACTGAAGTGTAAGCCGATATATAGCGCTGGATAACATTTGAAAATTCAGAATATCTGTCCCCCCAATGGAAATAACAGATAATATATTCCGCACCTTGCAGTTTCAGAGATTTAATTTCTTCCCCAAGCCTGCACATATCAGCCTTTAGGCTTTGAAGTGAGATTATGCCGCTTTTACCATTATTATAATCTTCTGTAACGGTAATCTTCAGCAGCGCAATTTTTTTGCCCTTTAACTCATATATATCAGCCACATTTAGAGCTTTACCAAATACAGAGCCTTTTTCTGCAAATATAATATTTTGTCCCGTCTTTTCGGCAGCAGCCTGCAAAGCCCGTCTTTCTCTGCCGATCTGCTCAACGTCTGTACTGTCGTTTTCAAAGCTAAGTCCGAAAATCGCACAGTCTGCATTTTTCAGCTGTGTTTCCAGTTTTCTGAAGTATGCCTCATATTTTTCCGAACTGCATTCTGCATCGCCTGGTACTATATCACCGAAAGCTTTTATTGTAATTGACTCCCTGCGGGGTTCCTGCTCTGTGCTTTCCGCAACCGTTTCTATTTGGGTTTCCGGCTCGCTCTGAGCTTTATTATTCGCTGGCTGCGCAATGGACTGAACACTGAAACTTCCGTTTAGGAGTTCCGTTAAATTTAATTTTTTTGTTACCTGAACAGTTTTATCTATATATTCATCTAAGGTCAATTTTTCATCATGCAACACTTTGGAGAGTTTTGTATCTCCTGTATATCGTATGTGCCATGGCTCATAGATACTGCCTGTAATTTCTTCTTTTCCCTGTGGATTCTTAATCATAAAGCCAAACTTATAGGCATTATCAGCAATCCATTTGTAAGCAATATCAACGTCCGCCACAAACTTTCCATCAACAAGCTTTCCGCCGGAAATATCCAGCGCAAGACCGCTGTGGTGCTCGCTGTAGCACGGAGGAGCACATCTTTTTATTGCTGCCTCATATCCGTCGCGTTCAATATAATAGTTGATTATTTTCTGCTGCTGTTTGACAGAGCGGTATCCGTTTTTAGCATATATAACTACGTTATTTTTGCGTGCTGCATCACATAGTTTATAGAAACTATCTTTTGCTGTATTTGAAAGATAAATCGTTTTATCGCTTTCTACATAATCTTTTTTTAAAATTCCAATGGTTCCTGTGGGATGGGTTACCTTGTTGTATCGGTTATATAGAATAGGTACAATTCTTTCGCCCGGATAAATATCCACAAAAATTTCGGTCAGCAGTTCATCCCCGTGATACACATAAACAGAGGTAAATCCGGTTGAATTTGCCACAAGCTTTCCGTTTTGCAATGCTGAGAGCAAGCATGTATCATTGCTGGAAAACCTATATTTTTTATCAGATGTCTCAGTTATTATCTGAAGCATTTCACCGGTTCTCATCGTAATCAATGAATTAATTGTATTGTTCAGAAATTTATCCATTTAAGTCTCCTTCTATGTGCCCGGTTTAAAGCTTATTTTCGTCTACTGGCAATTCTCCTGTCTGCAGAAATTTCCCGTAAGCTTTACATACAGTCTCAGTAGGGCCGTCCATTATCAAATTGCCATGATCCAGCCAAAGTATTCTTGTACAGAGATTTCTCACTTGATTCATAGAGTGAGAAACCATAATTGTGGATACACCGTAGTTCATCAGTTCCAACATTTTATCGTAGCTCTTTTTCTTAAAAGCTCCGTCACCTACAGAAAACACTTCATCAAGAACCAAAATTTGAGGCTGCATAATACTTACTATTGAAAAAGCCATTCTGGAGCGCATACCTGATGACAGGCTGTCGTATACATAGTCTTCGTATTCTTCCAACTCAGCAAATTTAAGTATATCCTTATATCTTTCGCATATGTATTTTTTGGAAAATCCCAGCAGCGCACCTCTGAGAAATATATTTTCCTTAACTGTCATGTCCCTGTCAAAGCCCGTTCCCAGTTCCAGCAGAGCAGAAACTTTCTTGACTCTATCAATTCTTCCGGATTTCAGGCTTACAGTTCCTGCAAGTGCCTTGAGCAGAGTAGATTTACCCGACCCGTTTTTCCCAATTATGCCCAGCACTTCACCCTCGTTTAGGTCAAAGGAAACGTTCTTTATTGCATAAAAATCCTTTTGACAACGGCGGCCTCTTATAGAACGAAGTAGCTTTTTTTCCCATCTCATATTTTTATATGAGTCAAGTCTGTATCGGACTGTAATATTTTTTACACTTAAAACCATATCAACCTCAAATATAAAGATACATTTTGTCTTTAAGCTTTTTATAAAGTAAAAACGCCAAACCAAGGAGAACATCAATAACTGTTAGCATGCACAGATGAATTATATAACCGGGTATTTTACCGTCTATCATAACACATCTCATATAATAAACACTCAGATACAAAGGGTTCAGGTAAAACATATTCTGAACATTTTCAGAAAACATATCAGGTGAATAGAATATTGCCGACCCGTACATAGTTATACGCATTAGTACAGGATAAATATACTTCATATCTCTTATAAAAACAAAAAGCACAGCAATTATCATGCCCACAATAAATGTTAGGAGTATCTGATAAGTTATAGGGACAATAAGTAATGCGAGTTTGCTGAAAGTAATACTTACTCCGTCAATATAGGCAAACAGGATATAGACTATCAGCGTGCATATATAGCTTATAAGATATGAAATACCATTTGAAATCACAAACAATATTTTATCCACATTTATCTTGCTAATTATGTGTGCATTACTTGTTATTGCGCTCATTGCTCCCGTCGTTGATGCGCTGAAGTATTGGAACTGCACATATCCGGAAAACAAGAATGTAGTATAATGTGATATGTTCCTATTAAACACTTTGCTGAATACAATATTCATAACAAGCAGCATGAGAAGTGGAGAAAGTATGCTCCATGTAAATCCAAGAGCAGTACGTTTATATTTTTTAGTGAAGTCGCGCTTTATAAGCTGCTCAAGCACGAATAGTTTTTCTCTGGTATTTTCCATGTATTTTCCTTTGTCCTTTTGCTGTTAACTCATATTCTGGTATGTTCAACATTTTTTTCGCTTAGATATTTATCTGCATAGCTGTTTTTTATACAGCTGATTACCAATTCCGTACAATTTGAAAAAGCATTTTCTCCAATCTGCACAACACTTGAGGGTATATAAACATCCGTAAGGGAAGTACATCCGGCAAAAGCCTCTTCTCCTATATGCAGAAGCTTTTCCGGTAGTTTCAGGCTTTTGACAGATCTGCAATTTTTAAATGCGGAATCGCCTATGAATTTTACATTAGGCGAAAGCTTAATTACTTCAAGATTTTCGCAGTCTTTAAACGCATTATTAGCTATATGTCTTATACTGTCAGGCATAACAAAGCTTTCCAGATCAGGGTATCCAAAATGAGGACCGATATTAACAACCTTAATTCCGGCCACGCTTCCACTAATCCTGACGTTTGCATTTTTCTTTACCGGATTTAAGGCGGTAGCATAATGTTCAAAAAGATTATACTGAATATTTGAAAATTTAACCCGTTTAAATTCAACCTCATCCAGAAGCCGCTGGTCTGTAAACCGAGTACCGAAAACACAATCTATAGTATACTCAAGCAAAGCCTTAGAGCTGCCCTTAACCATAATAACATCTCCGGGTTTTACAACACTTCCGATGTGCTCATTAAGTTTTGCTCTGTCATGTGTATAGAAGCATGAAATGTTTTCAGCTGCAACTATATCATATGTCTCCTCAATATTTTTGCCGAAGAAAATGATATGGTCGGGTTTGGCTTTAATAATCTTATCCGCCACATCCCTGTGTACGTTCTGGGCAAGATCTCCCAAGCCGGTCATATCGCCGATAACTGCAATCCGCTTTCCGCCATTATTAAGCGGTATTTTTGAAAGCACCTCCATAGATGCACTCATGGAGACTGAGGAAGCATTATAGCAGTCCATATACAATTTAATGCCGCAGACGTTTACAAGATTCTGTCTTATACCGCTGGTTTTAAATCTGGCAAGACCTGCCGCAATATTTTCATAAGGAATGTTATAATGTTCGCCTATTGCAAAGCAGCACACGGCATTAAGAATGTTATGCTCGCCCAAAACGTTAAGCTCGACCTGCTTTGATTTTCCGTCGTGGACAATATCAAAGGCAACGCCCTGATGACTTTCTTTTATGTTGTCTGCATAGTAGTCTGCATTTTTATTATTTACCCCGTAGAAAACAGCTTTACATCCTGGCTCAGCCTTTTGAAGCAGCGGGTCATCACCGTTAAGAAACATAACGCCGTTTTCATTCATACCATCTGCAATTCCAAGCTTATTTTCCATAAGTTTTTCTCTGCTTCCGAAGTTGCCGATATGGGCATCGCCTATATTTGTAACAACCGTAACATCCGGCAGCACCATGCGTGAATGTCTGGAAGCACCGCCGGGCCTGCCTCCTCCGATTTCCTGAATAAACACCTGGCAGGAGTCTGTAAGCTTCTGAATATCCAGACCGATTTTAACCTGTACATTGGAGTTTCTCTCGCTTTTGAGGGTATTATATTTAGTGGATATAACTTCGTACAAAAGGTCCTTTGTGGATGTTTTGCCCACGCTGCCGGTAATGCCTATGTAGCTGGTATTATACTGACTGCGAAGGTAAGCACAGGCTGAAATATGAGCCTCGATGGTGTCTTCACATACAACATAGGGAGTTTTTACAGGCAGTTCCATAAATGAAACAATGAGAAGGGCCTTTTTAGACATCCTTTTTGCAAGCTTCAGTCTGGATCTGGGACTTACCTTCACCAGATCATTGGGATCATCAAAGGGCTGCCGGAAGAAAAACACATCTCCCGGAATACATTCATAGGTTCTGGCACAGAGCTTACCTACGGAAAAGTCTCTCATATATTCTAAATGTGCAGGCAGTTCTGTTCCAATCACCTGCATGAGCTTTCCAACGGTGAGCATTTTGTCAGCAGGTCTTATACGGCCCATTTCCTCCTGTACCTGAGAGCTTATTTTCAGAAGTTCGGGTTCGATTTCATGCACATCCTGCTTTCTGTACAGCATGGATTGCATGCCCTTGCCGGCCACTCTGTAGAACGGGTAATATGATTCATGTACAAGGCAGAGCCTTTCATGTACATTTCTCAGCACTATGCGTACGGAAACTCTTTTTTGAGAAATGTTATTATTTGAGGTTAGGAAAGTTCCAACCGAATATACATTTCTGCTTATTTTTTTATTGAAGCTGTAGCATGTACCGCCGTCACGGATATTGGGAGTGACACCTACAACATAGTCGGCACCCAGCTTTGCAAAAAATCTGAACAGATTTTTTTCTCTTGAACCCAGCTCCCGCTCATTTTTAATATGGTCACAGACATATATAATTATATAATCTGCCTTTGCTTTTCTGAGGCCGATGATACGAGACATTATATCAACCTTGACATGTCTGGTTTTTGCCTCTGATCCGAAGCGCCTGTATGCTATTACGCCCACATTGCCGGCATCTGACCTGTAAATTGAAGAAAGCATATAACTTTCCCCGCCCATAACATTCTTTATGCCGTGCTCATCCAGCATACTCTGAAGTCTGCTGCTGTTGTCATTCTCCATAAACGCAGCAAGAGACAGATCAACTGCGGAAAAATGCTTTCTGATGGATTTAACATCCTGCTCATAGTCGTTCAGATTTCCGTCAGGGTAAACAGCACCCAGAAGATTGATTTTAATGTTATTGGGATCCTCTACAACCAGTTTCTCCTCATGAATCTTTTTCATCTCAGAGCCTGATAAATAGAAATTCAGATATGCTGCAAGGCGCACAAACACAGCCTTTACGGAGAACTCGGCTGTGTGCAGAATATTTATAAGTTTGGATACAATCTTATTCAGCTTCGGATTTTTTAAATTAATCATTTCTCAGCCACCAAAGCTAAGGTTATAAGTTCATCCACTATTTCTTCATAGGAAATGCCTATACTGTTAAACATGAGGGAAAAGATGCTTTTTCTGCTGAATCCGGGAATAGTATTGATTTCGTTGAAGTATAGCTCACCGTCGTCCCGCAGAAAGAAGTCCACTCTGGAAAAGCCCTTGCAGTTAAGCTTTTTGTATATATCAACTGCCGCTTTCTTTATCTCTGCCACCTTGTCTTCAGGCAGTTCTGCCGGGATTATCTTATGACTGCCGTTGCTTTTGTACTTGAGTTCATAGCTGTTTATATTGCCGTCACTCATAAATATCTCACAGATGTCGCCGGTGACAGGTTCATCATTACCCATTACAGCTACTTTCATTTCGCGGCCTGAAATGTTCTCTTCTACAATAATATGCCCTCCGAATTTTGAAGCTTCCCGGAGAGCTGTAAATAGCTGCGCTCTGTCAAACACTTTGGAAATGCCGATTGAGGAACCGGTAGAGGCAGGCTTTACAAAAAGCGGAAACACCTGCTCCTGACAGCTTTCAAACATGCTTATAACATCGTCTGTGGTCTTTTCCGGAGCTTTTTTGAAGTCGCTGCAGGTACAGCAGAAATAATTAGGTCTCTTTATACCGCATATATCTGAAAACATCATTGTTACGGTTTTATCCATACTGCAGGCAGAAGAACACACACCTGAACCTACATACGGGATACCTGCCAGTTCAAACAGGGCGGGTAACTCTCCGTCCTCACCGGTTTCTCCGTGAACCATTGGGAAGATAACATCAATATGCTGAAGACTCCAGCTGTTGCCCTCCATGATGATAAGGCCCTTTGCGCCTCTGTCCGGAGACAGGACAGCCCTTTTATTTTCGCTGTGCTCAAGCCATGATATGGAATCGGCGATTTCTTTTGTGGAAGCCTTGGTAAGCCACCACTGTCCGTCTTTACTTATGCCAACGCAGTGAACATCAAACTTTTCTCTGTCAATCGCATCTATAAGTGAGGCTGCAGAATCACATGCAACCTCATACTCAGGTGAAGCACCACCAAAAACTACCAGAATCTGTTTCTTTTCTCTACTCACAACTCTTTACTCCTCAAAATGTTTTAATTTCTATCTTTGGATACACTTTGGTTATTTCTTTAACCGCATTATTAAAGCCGGTTGTCAGCTTACTTGTAAAAAATCTTTCCTTTCTCTCTCCACCGCTGGCAGGATGCAGGGCACCTCTTTCGGTCATAGCTTTTAAACCCTCTGCCAGAATTTTTGCAGGATCAATTATATTAAGTTCCGGATATAATTTATGTATTGTATCCTGTAAAAACGGGAAATGAGTACAGCCCAGAACAAGAGCCTGAATTTTGTTGCGTTTAATGAATTCGTCAAGGACATTCTCAGTCAGTCTTTCCGCCTCAGGCCCGCTATATATGCCGGCTTCCACAGCTTCAACGAATTCCGGACAAGCCAATGTGAAAACTTCTCCCGCAAAGCTGCTTTTTTTCAGCATTCGGGGATAACTGCCACTGCTTATGGTGGCCGGGGTAGCTATTACGCCAAGCCTTGCACCGCAGAATTTCTCTTGAATATAGCTGCCTGTCATATCCAGCATACCGAGAACAGGTATGCCCGGACAGCATTTTCTTATGTCATCAAGGCAAATTGAGCTTATTGTGTTACAGGCTACAATCATCGCCTTTACATTCATAGAATAAATAAAATCAGCAATCTGAGCAGAAAACTCCCGGATTTGCTCCACAGATCTTGTTCCGTAGGGAGCACGGAGACAATCACCGTAATAGCAGATGCTTTCACAGGGAAGTCTCTCATTAACCGCTTTTACGCAGCTGAGCCCGCCTATACCGGAGTCAAACATACCTATGGGTCTTTCGTCCCAAGGGGGATTGACGGATTTGCCTTCTTTTTCCTGAAATTCTCGGTAATCTGCCGGCTTATTGAAATCCCGTGTTCCGTCGGTAATAATTACATAATCTCCGCTTATACTTTTCTTCTCCAGATTACTGCCCTGAGAGGCAAGGTACACCTGCCAGCCTATACATTCGCTTATCTTTCCCTGAAGAAACTGCTGCTTTACGTATTCTATACAAGATTTGAATTTGTCGCTGTCTATGATTTTTACAGCAAAAATACGCTCATAGCTTCCAAAAAACAGTATGCCGTCAGTTTCTGTTGACATAATAGTCTTTATGGAGCCTTCAGTATAGTAACAGTCTCCGTAAAGAAACACGGTGTCCTTTTCTATAAGCTCCCAAGTAAATCTATCCACTTCCAATTTGTTGTTTTTTGGCTCATACCGAACTGCTCCGTCAACACAAATATCACTGTTGTGTGAAGTTATAATAAGCTGAGCCTCAGGTTCATTTTCCCGGACAAGTCTACATGTACGTTCAAGAAGGGATTCACCATCAATACGAATTTGATATTTATGGATACCCATATATTGTTTCCAGCGCAGTTCCTTGCCGTCGGCCATAACTATATACTTCATATTTCACCTATTGGTATTTTAATGCTTTATTATGCCGTACTTTTTATAGATATTTCCAAGCTCAGCCTGACGCTGACCACCCCAAAGCTGAACTATATTTACACCGCTGGAGGCGTTGGCCTCTATAATACAGAAGCCCTCCTCTGTTTGCAGTAAATCCCATGCGATAAAATCCAGATAGGGAAAATTGCTTGAAAGCTCAACAATCTTCTTTCTTATTTCTTTCCAGCCGGGAATTACAGTTCCCTTTAGCTGTGCTCCGCTGTCAGGATGCTGCTCATACACATCAAGGCTGTGAAGAGTTCTGGCTTCGCTCATGACTCCGGTTTCTAAGTCTATTTTTGAAACCAATCCGCCCCGGCTTGCATTATCTATGGGAACAGTATCTTTTCTTCCGATACGCTGCACAGCGAAACAGACAGTAAACAGATTATTTTCCGGATTCCGGGCTGTGATAATTCGTATTGTATTTGCTGAGTCAGGAAAAAGACTGTTCATAAAATCGGACTGCTCTATATATTCAGATAAAAACCAGTCCTTACCGGTTATTATTTTTTCTGTTTGTTCTTCCAGACTTTCCTCTCTGCCATTAACAAACAGTTTACCGTCTTTAAACTCAAGCAGCTTCACATCCTTGCCTTTTCCGGCGGAAATAGGCTTGTAAACAGTTTTGCCCGACTCCTTTATAAGCTCTGCCAGCTTCTGACTGCTGATAACATTTCCGATTAAGTCCGTCACGTACCCTGAATTCTTTCTCATACATATTATAGGCGGCACATGGACATAAGGGGTCAGCAGCTGCGTGCAGACAACTTTATTATTAAGGACAAGCGCTTCTTTTCCGTTAATCCTTCGAGATCTGTACCAGTCAAACTCCGATAAATAATCCGAGCAGCTTCTGTGCTTTAGGTCATATATCCAGTACTGGTCCGGGGTAAACCCTCTGAACGCAAGAAGGATACGTCTGAACAAAGGAGTATTGAAGTGGTCGGTTGCAAAAAGTATCCGTTTAAACCATATGTAAAGCAGCTTCAGTTTCTCTATTGAGGTTTCTACTAATTCCTTCATTCTTTCCTCTCTCCAGACAATCTATAATAAGTTTTGATATTAGTTCTGTAGAGCAACCCAGTCTCTCGGGAAGATATTTTTCTGCAAATCTCCTTACTGCCTCCTCACAGTAACGGCCAGAAAAAATCGACTCAGCCAGATCCTCAGCATTAAAGAAACTGCACTCCGGCATTTCCTTTGCTATGTCTATATTGAGTCCGTTGTTCGCTATATATTTTTCATAGTCAAACAGGTAGAATAAAATCTTTTTGTTAATTGCCGCTGCCTCAAATGTGATGGCAGAATAGTCTGTAATTACATAGTCACAGGCGGCAAGCAGGGCCATTGTGCTCATATCTTCGCACTTGTCCACATCTTTTGTATCCAAAATCTGCTGTCTTTGGTGAGGTTTTATTATAAGGGCGCAATCATCTCTCTTGAGACATCTGCAAATTTCGCTGCAGTCAAGCACTTTATCTGTACGAAAGGTGGGTGCATAAAGGATAATAGTTTTCCCGATATACTCCGGGTGAGCGGCAAAGAGATGTATTCTGGATTTTTCCGTATTATTTATAAGCCAGTCAAGTCTTGGCAGACCCACATTATAAAGCTTGCTCTCGCTTTCATTGAATGACATGCAGTAAAACGGATTCAGCGCTTTTCCTCCCGCAACAATCACATCATAGCCATGGTGCATATTCATGGTTTCGGAAAGATTGCGTTTTCTTCCGTAAGGCATATCCAGTGTTTGATAACCGGTTTTTTTAATTTTACCGGCGGCATGCCACATCTGTATTACCGTAAGCTCCTTTTTCTGTTTAAGAATGGAGACCGCTGGCCAGTATGAATCCAGTATAACCACAGCGGACGTTGCCAGATGGTACATACTTTTCACCTGAGACCAGAAAAAGGTGAATACTCCCTTTACTGTCTTATTAAATCGGGAGAAAATAGTCACAATCTGAAGATCCTGCCGCTGCCTTTTAAGTTCATTGATAAGAAGTTTGTAATCTATGCTGCAATTATTAAACTGACGGCTTAAAAGCAAAACCTTTTGGTGATTAACAGGCAGAAGCTTCATAAAGCTGTAAATTATGTTTGCTATAAGTTTTATAATTTTTATAAATAGCATTTCATCTATTATCCTTAAACTTATTTTGCAGTTCCGTATATGAATTCCTGAATAACCTTTGCGTTCAGCTCATAGTCAGGTGCGAATGCTCCGCCACCACTGAATGTTGTAATTCCGCCCATGGTATCCCTGTCAACAGGCACCGTAAGCTCATCCATTTCCTTTCCTACAAACTTGGGCGCCTCAAATATAAGCCCGAGCAGTTCACGGGAACTGAAGTTTGTCTGTACCATAGGAAGTATTTCATCGCAGAGTTTATTTAAAGTCTTTATATTCATTTCTTTCGCCTTATCGGAAACTGCCTGCAAAACATTTCTCTGGCGTTCTACACGCTGCCAGTCGCTGTCTATTCTGCGCAGTCTGGAATAGGCCAGTGCCGCAGAACCGTAAAGATGGTTAGTTCCTTCCTTTAAATACTCCTGTGCCGGTTCATCTTCATAGACATAATAGTCCATGGAGCGGTAGGGCTTGGTGGACTCTCCGTTTTTAACCGCATTAAGATACCATGCTTCCACGGAAGTCAGCTCAACATCAATTCCGCCCAGTATATTTATAATCTTAGCAAGCGCCGAGAAATTGACTCTTACATATTTATCTATGTCCAGCTTGAAATATGAGCTGACCTCTTTCAGCATTAAATCCGCACCGCCCCAATGGAAGCAATGGGTCAGCAAGTCAACTTTGCCTTTATAAGGCCCATCCAGAATTTCAACACCCATGCCTCTTTCCAGACTTATGAGCTTTATGCTGTGATCTTCCTTATTAAGGCTTAAAACCATAATACAATCCGCTCTTGCATTATCGCTGAACTCGTATCCCCGCTCATCCGTACCGAGAATAAGTACGTTAAGCACATTATCCTCTGCTATGGTTTCAACATCAGGAGCTGATACACTGTCCACGCTCTCTTTTCCGGATATATCGATTTCAAGCCCGTCTTCTATCTGGGGTGCCTGATCTCCGTTAATTGTCCGTTCTTTCCCGGAAACACCATCACTGTACTGAATTTTATTCAGCTTGGCATGAATCAATAAAAAACTACCCGCTATGACCACAAATAAAACTCCAACCAAAGTTAAAAGTATTGCAGTTACGGCTTTACCTTTCTTTTTTCCGGACATAGATTAAAATACCTCCTATAATAATCACTGTAATATAAGTGCGTCACTCAGTGTTAAGGGTGTCACCCAGCATTAAGGGTGTCACCCAGCGTTAGGGGCGTCACCCAATGTTAAGGGCGCCACCCGGCGTTATTATTGTACAGATAACATGTTAACAGCTTACAGGCAGTGCTATGGTGCTGGTATAAATAAAGAAAAATAAGCCAAGGGCTCATCCTTCGGGTATAAAATAAGGGACGAAATCAACTTTTCTGAAAACTATTAGCAAATGTACGGCTATATCTTACACTATTTTAAACAGGAAATCTACTGCTTTTAGACGAAAAAAGACAAAAAAATTTTGGGAAGCTCATGGAATTCATCTTGGTTTATCATCACCACCCCCATGCCTGACGGCAGAGCCGCTTAAACAAGGCACTATTTAAGTATGAGATGCTTCTGCTCCCGATTAAGCTTATAAAGGAGCAGCATCCGCTGATGGAAGCCCGATTAAGTCAAGCAAACCTGCCCGCCTTTGCCGCGCGGCACACATAGGCGGCAGAAAATCATATGAAAAACTGCCTGAAGAAATTTCCTCGCTTTAGAACTTGGAACTGTACAGGCAAAACAAAAGCTTCTTAATTAATCGATTATTCCAACTTGGTGGTGGACAGAAACATCAGGGTGCACTTTCTTACACCTCTTTCCCTACTGCTTTTTCGGCACGCAGAGTAGCCAAACCACGGGCTATCAAATCCCTGATCATGTCGTTTTTAGTACCCTTGTAATACAATTCCTTCTTTGCCGAATCCAATTCCGCTTCCATACTCGGAGTGACGGAAATCGTGAACCTTTTTAATTGTGTTGCCATAATTGTACCTCCTTTTACTTAGTGGTTCACTGAACCTCACAACCACATTATAGTGGTTCACTGGTTCACTGTCAAGGCTTATTTCTTGGTACTTTACACCTCTGGTTCACTGGTGTATAATTGCTGGCGAGGTGATAAATATGGCTACTGATAAACAACGTTATACTGTGTCCGTTGACAGTGAAATGTTCCAGCAAATTGAAGATTTCCGTTTTGAACGCCGTTTTCAAACTCGTTCGGAAGCCACCGTGGAACTAATACGTTTAGGACTTGAGCAACTTAAAAAGGAGCAGGAAGAGGCCAAAAAGGCGCAAAAAAATACGCCATACAGCGATGAAACTGAATGAACAATTCTCTCATGGAGAAATTGCTCGACCTCCCGGAATTTAAAACTACTGACTTCAAGCAAAACGATAATGATATGGGGTTTTACGTTGAAATGAAGGAGCGTCCCGATGTTTGTCCTGCATGCGGCTGTTATATGCCCAAGGCCGGCTATATACAAGAGCCGGAAGCAGACAGTGCCGGATATAAGAGTTTTGGGAAAGCGTACAGCCCTCATTATCAACCGACACTATTATGAATGCCGGGAGTGTGGGGGACACATTGGAACTCGAAGGCTGTCAAAGATTACGGAGCGGCCTTTGAGGACATTTTTGAGCGGTAAAAAAGGGATTGATTTAGAGTTATCTTCCATAAATTTGGAAGAGCCAATTATAAAAAGATTCGAATTTATTATAAGTAAATCATTTTCAGGAATTATTATATCATATTCTATCTATCTTGCAAGCCAAATAATTCCTAATTTTTAAAAATTATTATTAATATTTAGTTATCCGTCTGCTGAAGAGAAGATAAAAAGAGGGCGGGCAATGTGATATGCTCCCGCCATGAGATGAAATGAAATAAAACACTGTAAAAACTGCTTTCACAGCGATACAGGACAGTGGTAATGTTCTGTTTTCCTGCTGTTCGGAGGATTCACGGTGCAGGCGGAACAGGTGAAGCGGTTAGCCTGCGTGAGGCGCTCCGTCTTTTCTCCGGTCCCGTTTGCCTATTGAATTTACTGTTTTTCTTATGCTGGTAATTGGAAGGTATAATAAAACTCATTTGTTCATTCTCTTCCGGATACAGATAGTTATCCAGACTCTAATGGCCTGCATAAGCACAGATTTAAACGTACTGACAGCCCTGACTTTGACTGTCTGTTTTCAGAGTTTTTCCGGCAGAAGGTATACTGCATGAAAAAGACGAGTAAGCAACCCTTTTCGGGAAGCTTACTCGTCTTTTTTTCGGTGGCTGTTCAGCAACAGACCCTTTTCGTTATAGCTTTTTATCCTTTCACTTTGGAAGGGGACCGTGTCGGCATTACAGAATTTTTCGCCGCACCTATCTTTGCAGCTTCTTATTATATTTATAAACTGGAAGCAGGCTTAGAAAACTCTCCCATAAAAAACAGAATAAAAACACCATGTGAACTTTAAGGGCAGAACTTTCTCCTTAGCCGAATCCCCGACTGCGGGGAACAGAAAACAGCTGCGGGGGAGAGGTATTACTTTTAAAAATCACTTCCGCCGCCGGAATATCCGCCGGAACTGCCGGAGCTTGAACTGCTGTTTGATTTTGCGGGCGGGTCATAAACCCGTGATCTGCTTCGGTGGGTGAAACGGTCATAGTGACGGCTCAGATTTAAACCGCCCTTATCCGCATATCTGCCTGCATCGGTTTCCTTTGCCACGGAGCGGAGCTGCGCTCTGAGCACCATTACCACGGCAAATGCAGCCACCAGCCCGATTACAAGGCACACACCTATGCCCAAAAGTCTGCTTTTAAGCTTATAAGAACGGAAAATCGGGCTGTCATACTCATAGTCTGAGCTTCGGGACGAGTCTAAATACACATTGCCCGCCGCCTTTTTTATGTACTCACAAAAGCCCTGATACCACTCATCGTCCTTAAAATACTTCTTTATGTCATCGCGCAAATCTTCGTTTTCGGAATCGGAGAGAGCAATACTTCCCAAGCCGTGAGCCAGAAGATACATGTGCCGATCGTCCATGCTCATCATAAGCATTATACCGCTTTTATCGTCGCCTAAACCAAAACTGCGGTCTTCATAAATCTTTTCTGCGGCGTCACCGTCAAAACTCTCGCCGGTGTATTGCCGGTAATCATCCACTATCACAAGGTAAATGCCGCAGCCGCTGCTTTCAGAACTCTCTGCCGCCATTGCTTCAAGGCTGTTGGCCTGCTCCTCGGTTAAAATACCGGCCTTATCTATTACATAGCTTCCCTCATAGCCGCCCTCTGCAAAGGCAGTGACAGACAGGGACATTATAATAAGAAGAGCCATTAAAAGGCTGAAAACTCTTTTTTTCATTTTTCCGCCCCCCTTACATGAACAGACCCATCAGCCAGCGGCCCAAAGGCCCTGAAAAAAGCAGACTCAGAACTGCGCCAACGCCCGCAGTAAGCCCCAAAAACCATGTGAGAAAGCTGCGCTTATCCATGGGCAGGTCACCTACTAATTTGCCTGTTTGCCCGTTCATGGCAAAAAGGTAGTTTTTGTCATTCCATTTTGTGCTCAGCAGCCAGACGGGCATAAGGGCATAATGAATTTTGCCTTTATGGAGCCGTATATTTCCCCCTGTGGGTATGACACTCTGATAGCCTATTACACTGCCTGCCAGTGCCGCTTCCATTGTGCTGCGGCAGCGGCTGTTTGCCCGCTCTGAGGCCTCTTCCGAATCCACATCGTATTTATCCGCCATAAAGCCGGGCAGATATGCGGCTGAAAACTCCTTCAGCTCACTATAATCAAAAGGCTCTATTGAATCCATGTAGTCATCGGGCATTTTCCTTGAACCGTCCACAGGAACTTTTGTAAAACTCATATCCCCTGCACGATAAACCCTGTAATGGTCGGTTTCGGTTATTCTGTAATCGCCTCTGCGGTATGTTCGGCTGTTACTTGCGGAAAAGCTCATTTCTCCCTCAGTGTCCGCATCAAAAAGCCAAAACGGAACATACACGCCCTTTATTTCCTTAATATGGTTCTGATCCTTAAAGGCCCTTGGCAGGAGCACTTTTCCGCCGTAATGACTGTTAAGAGCCTCTACTGCCTGTTCCTTGCTGAGCTTAAAGGGGATAACATAGTCGGGCTTTAATCCACCCTCAAATTTTGAGGGAATTACCGCAGAATTTCCGCAATAGGGACAGCTGGTTGCGCCGGTGGTCTCCTCGCATATAAGCTCTGCTCCGCAGCTGGGGCAGGAGTACACATTCAGATTATCTCCGTCGGAACCCCAGTCGCTTTGACTCTCCCGTTCCCAATCGCCCTCTGAACTAAACTCCGTGGCTTTTTCCTGAGACTGCCCTGTTTCGCCCTCATCTACGATTTCCTCTTCCTCGAACTGAGACAGTTCGTATTCCGAGTCGCAGTAGTCACAAATCAGTTTTCCGCTCTCACCGTCAAAGCGCAAGCTTCCTCCGCAAGCGGGGCATTTATAGTTTTTTACATCAGATGCCATAAAATCACCTCTCTTTATTCCCTGATTTTAACTGTTTTTTTCCAATTTGTCTATAAATTTTTCTGTTAGCCACGGAAAAATGAAGTAGTTCCGCCTTAAAGCCCTTATATCCCTGATTTCTGCAAAACTTCAACCAAGGCATATAAAAAGGCAGTATCCGTAAATACGGATACTGCCACAGGCTGTCGAAAAACTCTTATATATTCTTAAAGGCTTTCCAATATGCTTTACAGCAGCATTACCCCTGCTTTTTCACAGGCATCTGTTGTCTCTTTATCCCAGATTGAAGCCTGAACCTCCCCTATATGGCACTTTCCCAAAATCAGCATTGAAAGCCGTGACTGACCGATACCGCCGCCGATTGTGAGAGGCAGTTCATTATTGAGCAGGCTCTTATGATAGGGATAGGTTCTCCGCTCATCATGTCCGGAAACTTTTAGCTGATAATCCAGCGTTTCACTATCCACACGAATTCCCATTGATGACAGCTCCAAGGCTTTATCCAGCAGTTCATCATAGAAAAGAATATCGCCGTTGAGCCTCCAGTCGTCATAGTCGGGGGCTCGTCCGTCATGGGGTTTGCCGGACTCAAGGGCTCCGCCGATACCCATTATAAAGGCGGTCTTATGCTCTCGCAGATACAAAAGCTCCCGCTGCTTGGAGCTGCTTTCGGGGTACATGTGCTCTAAATCCTGAGAGGATACAAAACTTACCCGCCGCTCCAGCTTTCCCAGACTTTGCAGCTGAGGGTATATGGCCTGCATGGTATCCTGAGTATCGCAGATTGCGGTGACTATATCCAGAACGGTAGATTTAAGGTAGTCCACATTCCTGTTTTCAGGCAGAATCACCTTTTCCCAGTCCCACTGGTCCACATACACCGAATGAATATTATCAAGCTCTTCCTCATCACGGCGAATGGCGTTCATATCCGTATAAATCCCCTTGCCGGGGTAGAAGCCGTACCTTTTCAGAGCCAGTCTCTTCCATTTTGCCAGAGACTGAACCACCTGTGCCTTATGGTCCGAGCGCAAAATATCAAAACTGACGGGACGCTCAACTCCGCTCAGGTTATCATTCAGGCCGCTGGCCTCATCCACAAACAGCGGGGCGGAGACACGCTGAAGGTTTAAAAGCGCCGCCAGCCTATCCTCAAACAGGCGCTTTAACAGGCTGATTGCTTTCTGAGTATCATAAATCGAGAGCAGACTCTTATAGCCTGCGGGAATAAAGGTATCCATTTTATTTATCCTCTGAGAGCATCTCAACTATTCGCTGATAATATCCCTCTGCATCCTTTCGGAAATTCCTCTCTATTTTTTTTGCCTGCTCATCTCCCGAGCAGAGAAAACGGAGGCTCAAAACCTCTCCCATGCCGTCTGACATGCCCAAATCCACCATACAGCCGCTGTCCGTCTGCTCATGGACGGCTTTCAGCATTGCCGCACGCATAAGCCTGTTTGCCACAGGCTCAAGCAGCTTTTCCGCTTTGCTGCGGACAGAGTAGGGCAGACTGCTCTCCACAGCGTCCGCATTCCTTGCCCCTTTTTCCGTTATCCGATAGCCTTCGTCAGTCTCTTCAACATGCTCTGTCTCTACCAGCTCGCTGAGACAATCCGAATAATCAAAGTACCCGATGCCCCCGTCACACTGACACAATTCCATCAGCGTTTCCGGCTCTACAACCCCCGGCAGACGGCGGAGAATGAAGAGAATAAGGATTTTTATGTCTAATTTTTCATGTATAAAACCAAACGCCATATTTAAAACTCCTTTTCCAGAGCATGATTTTATATTTTACGGCAGCATTTTCATGCTGATTTTCTTTATAGGGAAATGAATTTATGCCCTCTGCCCCCTTAGGAAGATATACTTAAATGTTAAGGCATGTTTAGTAAATTTCCTGCATACTACTATATATAGTTATTATACTAAATTGTGCCGTTTTTTCAAGTACAAATTAACAGTGCGGGTTTTCCTGCATAGACTGTATTGAAATACTTTTTCAGGAGGTATGACTATGGCTGAAAAAAATATGCCGGGGGCCGGTGACAACAGGTCAAGTATCCGCGAAGCGGTCTGTATCAACACCCGGAAAATTTTCGATTCCTGCAAAGATAAAGACTGCGTGGAGGATCTGAGAGTTTACCCCACCTGCTCAGGGCAGGCAATCATCGAAAGAGCCCTTAATATACGGCCTAAATCCGCCGAACTCCTTTACGTTGACGTAAAGGTTGAGCCGGTCAGCTTTAAGCGGGGTAACTACACTGTGGACTGCACCTACTTCTACAAGCTCATCGGCGAGTGCTTCCCCGGCGGCGAGCTGGTTCAGGGTCTGGCTGTGTTCCACAAGAGAGTCATGCTCTTCGGCAGTGAAGGAAAGGTCAGAAACTTTACTTCCTGCGATGAGGCAAAATGCTGTCAGTGCGACATGCCGGTTGCCTCCGTCAACTCCGTTGACCCCATCGCTCTCTCCATGCGTCTCTCTGACGAGGCATGCTGCGGCGGCTGCGACGGAGACGTATGTCAGGTACCTGCATTTATTGCCTCTGCTTTCCCCGAAGAGCTGGTAACGGAGGAAAAGTGCCGCCGCTGGTATGCCACTTTAGGGCAGTTCAGCATTATAATGCTGGAGCGTAACACTCAGCTCTTAATTCCTGCCTATGACTACTGCCTGCCCGACAAGGACTGCCCCGGTTCAGGGGAAGACGATCCCTGCGAGCTGTTCGGCAGAATACGCTTTCCGGTTGAGGAATTTTTCCCACCCGATGAAGTCTGCTCCTGTGAGGAATACAGAGGTATGCTGGACGGAAAAAAGTGAAAAGGCTTTAAGACATATTGCTTAACGCCCCCGATATTTCGGGGGCGTTAATTTTGCTTTATTTAATCCGAAAATGTGAAATATTATTCATTTTTTAAAGCTTTGATGCGGCCTCTTCATCTAAATACACGGTTACATTTTTCGGAATCTGGAGAAATGCCGCAGGCCAGCGGCTGTCGGTTCTGCCGTAGAGCATATGGAAAACCGGCTCTGCTTTCTCCTCCCCGAAGGCCAGAACAATCTGCTCTGCTGCGTCGGTAATATTTTTTATGCCCATTGTAAGGGCATTTTCAGGCACATTTTCCTCCCCGCCGAACTCATGGGCCAGCTCCCGCCTTGTGGCAGGGGCCAGCTTCTGTATGTGGGTCTGGGACAAAAACTCAGTGCCCGGCTCATTAAAGCCTATGCGGCTGTCTGCGCCCGGACTTACAACGGCAAGGTCTATGCCGCCCCGGCTTTCTATCACCTCATCATATATCTGATAGTTGAGAGAATTTATATAGTATACATTGGGGTCATATATATCGGTGCAGTCGATAAAATCCTCAATCAGGGGGTCTTTAAGATACATGCCGACAGGAGCTCTTTCATAATCGGAAATGAGAAACAGGGCAACATCACTGAAGCTTATTTCACCCTCTGCACACATTTCTGCCAATTTAAGTAACAAGGGGCGGACACTTTCCCCGCCGTCAACGGCAAGAACCGCTTTCGGCTTCCGCTCTATTATTTCTTTTACCTGCTCTGCCGCTGCTTTCACGGCCTCATTTTTTTGAAGAATGACAGTCTTCACTTAAAGTCACCTCATTAAAATAATATTTTTTGCTTTTCTGCCTATAATATTATAAATCACAAATCCTGAAATTAATATGCCCACAGTAAGGAGCAGATCATGGCCATTATTATTCTCAGAACATTTATAATATATTTTGTCATTATGCTCACCATGCGTATTTTAGGAAAAAGACAGCTGGGTGAAATGGAGCTTTCCGAGTTCGTACTGGCATCTCTTGCGGCTGACCTTGTCTCTCAGCCCTTACAGGACATTGAAATCCCCATGATTAACGGCCTTGTGCCGGTACTGACTCTGTTCTGCACGGAAGTTATTTTGACGGGAGTTACCCTTAAAAGCTCCCGATTTAGGGCTGTGGCTTTCGGAAAGCCCAGCATTATAATTAAAAACGGCAAAATTTGCCAAAAAGCCATGATTAAAAACCGCCTGACTCTGGACGAACTTACTCAGAGACTCCGTGCCAAGTCCTGTCTTGACATTTCCACCGTGGAATATGCGGTTTTGGAGACTGACGGCACTATGAGCATTATTTTGTTTCCCGACAAAAGACCCTTATCCGTTGCTCAGGCAGGGGCAGACCCGGGGAAAGGGGGATACCCCCGGACGGTTATTTCCGACGGCAGGGTTATAGACGAGAATCTTATATCTCTGGGCCTTAACAGAAACTGGCTTAACAAAAAGCTCAATGAACTGGGAGAAAACAATCCTGAACGTGTTTTTCTTCTCAGCGTAGACGAATACGGACAGACTTATTATGCGGTAAAGGAGAAAGAGAATTGAAAAAAGAAATATTTGCCGCCCTGCTCCTTATCACCCTTATCGCCCTCAGCCTTATAAACTGCGCCTATATTGACAAAGGGATTGAAATAATATGCCAACATACGGAAAAAGCCAAATCCTTTGCCGAAACGGGCAATTTAGAAAAAGCTAAGGAAGAACTGCAAACGGGACGGGACCTGTTTTCAAGCCATGAACGCCACGCTGGAGTTCTGTTCCACCATGAGGAAATCATCCCTATCTGGGACATCTTCTTTGAAATAGAAGAGGCAATGAGCGGGGAGGACATCCAAAGCTCTTCGGTACTCTGCGACAAGCTGATTTTTATGCTCAGAGATATGGCCGATCTGCAAAAAATCAAAATACAAAACGTTTTGTAATTTTATTCATTTTAAATGCAAAAGCCTTCGGGATATTCCGAAGGCTTTTTTACGAAAAAAAGTCTTTTGCGCAGGCTTAGACAGGCTGATTTTCCTTATCGGACAAAAGCTTTCTCAGCTCGTCCATAAAAGTATTGATGTCCTTAAAGCTGCGGTACACAGAGGCAAAGCGCACATATGCCACCTCGTCCAGATCCTTAAGCTGAACCATTACAAGCTCACCTATCTCAGAACTTTTGACCTCTTTTTCCAGACGGCTCTGAAGCTCCCTCTCCACCTTATCGGCAATGGCGCTTATATCACTCATTGCAATGGGGCGCTTATCACAGGCCCGTGAAATGCCGTTTATAAGCTTTGAACGGTCAAAAGACTGACGGCTTCCGTCCCGCTTGATTACCATTAGATTTAAAAATTCCACCGTCTCATAGGTGGTAAAACGGACGCCGCATCTCAAACACTCACGGCGGCGGCGGATACTGTACCCGTCCTGAGCTGAGCGGGAGTCAATTACTTTGCTGTATTCATGGCCGCATACGGGACATTTCATATATATCTCTCCTAACCACGCTATATATTGTATTTACTATAACACAGTCTCCGAATTTTTACCAGATTTTTTTCTCTTTTTATTACTTTTTTAAGGCCCTTTCGGCAGGGCTTGGCGGGGCTTGGCTAAGAACAGGGACAACTATAAAAACAAATACAACAACAAATACAAAAACAGTTACAAGTACAAGGAGAAGGTTTATAGGGCGCTGTGGTTTCCGCTTTTCTCTGGGGACAAAAAAGACCCCTCACAAAGCCCTGTCTTTCCGGACAGGCTTTCGGGGAGCCTTTTTTATATTCAGATTTTGGACATTACCACCAGCAGAATTCCGCTTTCAAAGCTTATTTCCGCCTGCTCCTCCACCCATTCATTGCTGACGCCGATAGGGAAGAAGCTGTTTATTTCCCCGTTACTGAGTGTATATTTGACACCTTTCAGACTTAGCCCGCAGCATTTGTCACTCAATGCGAAAACCGACAGGGAACAGCCCTCACGGCGATTTATACGGTGAGTTCCCGGATTTAGATTGAACATAATATTATTACTGTCTGTTATATCCAGCACCGCACCCGCTTTAGCCGCATAAGCGAAGGTCTGAATATTTGCTATCAGGTGATCCATTCTTCCACCCAAGGCACAGCGGAGAGATATTCGCTTATATCCCATTTTCAGCGCCTCTTTTATGGCTAACATGGTATCCGTATCATCTTTTTCCGGCTTACAGCGATGAACATCACAGTTTTCAACCTTTCCGCTGTAAGAATCAAAATCACCTAAAGCCAAATCCGGCTGTATGCCGCAGCGCTTTGCATATTCATAGCCTTTGTCACAGGCTATTATATAATCACTGTCTGTATAATCTTCTATGGGGCTGAATTCACCGCCGGTGATAATCAGGCAACGCTTTTCCACCTTTTCACGTCCTTTTTTTGTTAAATATAAATTTATTATAGAACAGCTTTATTTTGCTGTCAACATTCTCTCAATAAGATAAAAAACGGTATCATTTTATCTCTTGACGATAGCATTTTACCGATGTATTATCCCCCCAGTCAGGAAGGAGTGAAGTTTGGTGCAAATGAGCGAGGACATGAACTTAGGTGTGAGCCGCAGAGTAATATCGGCGGAAGAGCTTAGAGTGCAGGTGGAAGATTATATCGCCCAGTGCGCCCAGGCAGAACTGTTCCCGGACTGCGCCGGCATGAGAGTCTTTTTAGGTCTCAGCCGGAAAGATATGGAAAAAATTTCCGAGGA
Organism: Oscillospiraceae bacterium; assembly: GCA_020025675.1. GTDB lineage: Bacteria > Bacillota > Clostridia > Oscillospirales > Oscillospiraceae > Limivicinus. The sequence continues at coordinate 6,259 of JAHHRS010000011.1, read as the reverse complement.
TAAGGACTGCAAGGCTGTACTGGATTATGCCGCCGACTGTCGGGAAAGCTGGCTTGTGCGGCGTATGACTCAGGACAACAAGGTAACTACCGGCTGTATTAACGCCCTTAAACAGAGCGAAAACGGCGGCTACACCGATAAACCTCAGACAGATAAAAAGCTTATTGTTGAATTTTGCGGCAATATAAGCCCTGAGGATTTTATGTAAATATGCCCACTAAAAGCGGGCATATTTTGAGAGAAGGTGAGAAAACGGAGAAAAAACAGGGATTTTACAAAAATGAGCAGGGGATTACGGTCTGGGAACCGGGGGAGGCCAATCCCAAACAGAAGTTATTTTACCGCAGCCGTGCCCTTTACACGGCTTACGGCGGCGCCAAAGGCGGCGGTAAAACCCATGCCGTGCGAACAAAGGCCATAGGGGGCGCTCTTTTAAATCCGGGCATACGCATTTTAATTATGCGCTGCACTTATCCGGAACTGGAGGAAAACCACATAAGGCCCATTGTGAAAATCCTGCCCCCTGAGGTTGGCAGCTACAACGGCTCCACCCACCTTCTCTCTTTTCAAAACGGCTCTACAATCCGTTTCGGACACTGGAACGGAGAGATGAGCGAGCAGGAATATAACGGTCAGGAATACGACTGGATTTTTATCGACGAGGCTACTCAGTTTTCTGAGCGTGCCTTTAACTTTCTGGGGGGCTGTCTGCGGGGAGTGAATAATTTTCCGAAAAGAATGTATCTGACCTGCAACCCCGGCGGCATTGGCCACAACTGGGTGAAGCGTTTATTCATCGACCGCATCTACAAAACAAACAGCGAAAATCCGGAGGAAAACGAAAATCCGGAGGATTACTGCTTCATTTTCGCCACCGTTGAGGACAACGAACCTTTGCTTAAATCTTCCCCCGGCTATCTTAAAGCCCTTGCGAACATGCCGGAGGATTTGAGAAAGGCCTACCGTTACGGTGACTGGAATGCAATCGGAGGAAACTATTTTAAAGAGTTTTCTATGAAAACTCACGGTTTTAACGACTTTAAAATACCAAAACACTGGCTTTTATACCGCAGCTTCGATTACGGTCTGGACATGCTGGCTCTTGGATTTTTCGCTGTGGATGAGGACGGGCGCAGCTGGTGTTTCAGAGAGTTCTGCCGCAAGGGGCTGATTGTATCTCAGGCGGCGGAGGAAATACTTTCCCACAGCCTGCCCGATGAGGATTATATCTTCACCTGCGCACCCCCTGATATGTGGTCAAGGCTCAAGGACTCCGGCCGAACTATGGCTGATATTTTTATGCAGAACGGTGTGAATATTATTAAGTGCGACAACAGCCGTGTGCAGGGGCATCTCTTATTAAAAGACATGCTCAGACCCATTCCTTTAAGAGATAAATTCGTAAGGGGGCTTTTTCCCAAAGGGGAAGCACCGGACTCTCTGCCGGGGCTTATGTTCTTTAACAGTCTAAAACAGGTGCCCGAAAATCTAATGAATATTCAGTCCGATAAGCTTGACCCCAACGACTGCGCCAAAGAGCCTCACGGCCTTACCCACACCGTGGACATGCTCCGATACTACGCCATGAGCAGACCTTTGGCGGCTGGGACTCAGGCGGAACTTTGGCCTGAGGAAGAGGATGAGGGAGAAGTGGACTACGACGATTTTATGATGGGCAAATTTTAATTTACAAAGGAGAAGGGCTAAAATGGAGATAGTAATTTTAATACTTATGGTTCCGGCGCTCCTTTTGCCGGCACTGGAAGGAAAACACATGGAAAGTCTGGAAAACACCATAAAAAAGCAGGAAAAGCGTATTTCCGAACTGGAAAACCGTCTCTCCGCCGAGGATAAGCCCGAGGACTTCGAGCAGATTTACGCAAAAGGTCTTGCCGGTATTATGGCTTACAGCCTGAAAGAGGCAGGGAGTGAGGAGAACATTATATGAGTGAATTTGACATTTTTCCGAAAAACAAAAAGGCCCCTGAGCCTAAAAGCCTCTGGGATATGTATGAGAAGGCTCTAAGCTTTAACAGCTCCATTAAACTTAACGAAACCGTCCGTGTAAACGAAAATTTCTACATAGGAAAGCAGTGGGAAGGGGTGGAGTCCAAAGGTCTGCCTACCCCCCAGTTTAACTTCTTAAAGCGTGTGGTGGGCTTTATAGTGGCTACCATCACCACTGACAACGTCCATGTGAACGCCTCACCCCTTAACGCCTTTCCCAATTCTCAGGCTCTTTCAATGCCGGCACGGATAGTAAACGATGAGTTCGAGGCTCTGGCGGAACAAAACCGAATTCCCTCCCTGCTGAGAGAATTTGCAAGAAATGCCGCCGTTGACGGGGACAGCTGTCTTTACACCTACTGGGACGAAAATGCGGAAAACGGCACTGCCGTTAAGGGCGGCATAAAAACAGAAGTCATTGAAAATACCCGTGTGTTTTTCGGAAATCCAAACGACAGAAATGTGGAGTCTCAGCCTTACATTATTATATCAAGCCGTGAAATGGTTAAGGAGCTGAGACTCAGGGCAAAGGAAAACGGTTTTAAAGACTATTCTTCCATTGCCCCTGAGGAGGACGACCGCTCCCTTGACGCTGCCAAGCGTACCGACGACAAAGCAACTCTTCTGCTTCTGCTCTGGCGTGACAGGGAGAGCGGGCGGATTTTTGCCTATGAAAGCTGTAAAAACTGCCCTGTCAGCCCTGTTCGTGACACGGGACTGAGCCGTTATCCTGTCTGCTGGCTCAACTGGGACTACATTCAGGACTGCTACCACGGTCAGGCTATGATTACGGGCCTTATTCCAAATCAGATTTTCGTAAACAAGATTTGGGCCCTCTCCATGCTCTCCTTTATGAAAACAGCCTACCCCAAGTATATTTACGACAAAACCCGTATTAAAAACTGGGACAACCGTGTGGGTTCGGCTATCGGCGTTAACGGCGGGGATGTGAATTCCGTTGCCAAGGTTATGGATCCGGCGGTAATATCTCCCCAAATCAGCCAGTTTATTTCGCTGGCTGTGGAGCAGACGGAGCAGAGTCTGGGCGCAACTTCCGTTGCATTAGGCGACACAAGACCAGATAACACCTCTGCAATTATTGCCCTTCAGCGTGCCGCTACTACCCCTACCGAACTAACCAAGCAAAACCTTTACCTCTGTGTTGAAGAGCTTTTTCGCATTTATCTGGAATTTATGGGCGAATATTACGGAATTCGCACTGTGGACGGCGAGAACGGTCAGCTTATGGATTTTGACTTCTCTACCCTCAAAGACCACCCAATGCTGCTGAAACTTGACGTAGGCGCAAGCTCATATTACAGCGAGATTGCCTCCCTGCAAACTCTGGATAAGCTCCTTGAAGGCGGTCACATCTCGGCGCTTCAGTATCTGGAACGTATTCCCGACGGCTACATTCCCGGCAGAAGGGCGCTGATAGCGGAGCTTCAGAGAGCGGAAAACGGTGAAGCGGCTGAGATGCCCGCTGAGGATGAATTGGGACATTTTGTTTAAAACAGGAGGAAAACAACATGGAAATTATGGGAATTACCGCAATTTCTTCAATTACAATCATCTGCTATCTGGGAGCTGAGCTGTGCAAGGCTTTGGGATTGGACGCAAAGTGGCTCCCCTGCGTATGCGGAATTACGGGCGCTGTGCTGGGGCTTGCCGCCATGTACGCAATGCCGGAGTTTCCCGCCGGCAATATTATAACGGCCTTAGCTGTGGGCATAGTTTCCGGCCTTGCCGCCACCGGAACAAATGAGCTTGTAAAACAGCTCTCCAAAAAATGAGCGGCGAGGATTTCGGGGGGATTGAAGGCACTATCGCAAGAATTGATGCCAGATGCCGCTCAAATTCCCACAGAATTCAGGAACTGGAAAACTCTCAGCAGGCGATGACCGAGCTTGCTCTTTCCGTGCGGGCTATGGCTACCGAGCAGTGCAACATTAAGGAAGATTTGGGAGAGGTAAAAAATGATGTAAAGCTCCTGACTCAGAAGGCGGGAAAACGCTGGGACTCTCTGGTGGAAAAGGCTGCATGGCTTGTGGCGGGGGCACTTTTAAGCTATGCACTGGCCCAGATTGGGCTTTAAGCCTTGAAGCGGCAAAGAGCCGCCGCAGTAAAATCAAAACAATAGATTTATTACAATATTTCATACAAATTACTCACACACAGGAGGATAATTATGGAAGAAATGTACGCGTCATCCGACATGGAGACGGAAGAAGATTTTGGGGCTTACGACACGGAAGCCGAGGAAAACCAGGGAATTTCCGAGGAAAAGGAACCTGGGGAATGGCCTGAAAGCTGGGAAGAGAAGGAGCCTGACAGTGAGGAAAAGTTTTCTCTCCGCCACCTTGGTATTACCAGAGAGGTGGGCAGAGACGAGGCTTTAAGCCTTGCACAGAAGGGTCTGGATTACGACAGAATTCGCCGAGAGCGTGACCTTATGCGCCCCAGACTTTCCCAGCTTGAGGAGCTTTTAAGCGCTCTTTCCGAGAAAAGCGGAATTGAGAGCAGTCAGCTTCTCAAAAAAACAAGAGCCGCCGCTTTAATTCGTCAGGCGGAAGAGAGTGGCGAGAGCCTTACAGAGGAAGAGGCAATGGAGCGTGCAGGTGAAATAAGCGGCTTTGACTCACAGGAAGCCGAGGAATTTCGCCGCAGAGAGAGTATTCTATCCTTTGCCCAACGCTTTCCGGATGTTCCGGCTGAGGATATTCCACAGAATGTCTGGCAGGACTTTCTTGACGGCGGCGAACTTTCCGCCCTCTACGCTATGGAGGAAAACGGCAGACTCAGACGGCGTGTTGCTGAACTTGAGCAGAGCGAGAAAAACCATTTTCGGTCCACTCACAGCAGACGCAGTGCAGGCGAAAGACCCGCAATGAGCTTTCGAGAGCTTTGGGACAGCGGGGACTGACATTTAAATTTTTAAGGAGGAAAAAATTATGCCTACTATCAATCTTGCTACTAAATATTCAACCGTTCTGGACGAGAGATTTTCCAAAAAATCCCTGACTGATGCCTGGTGCGGTACCGATTACGACTTCGACGGTGCCAACGCCATTAAGGTCTGGACTATCGGGCAGGGTGTAATCGGGGACTACGACCCTACCGCAACCGCCAACCGATTCGGCACTCCTACCGAGCTTTCCGATGAGCTGAACACATACACCCTGAGAAAAAAGCGCAGCTTCACCCACACTCTGGACATTACAAACGTGCAGGATCAGGAGAACATCAAGAAGGCTAATGCCGTTTTAAAGCAGATTTGGGACGAGCAGATGGTGCCTGAAATTGACCGCTATCGCCTGAATGAGTGGGCTATGGGTGCCGGTATCGTAAAAGTAAACGGCACAGCCCTTACAAAGTCAACTATCATTGAGGCTCTGCTTCAGGCTCAGGCCGACATGAGCAACGCCCTTGTTCCCCGTGAAGGCAGAGTAATTTTCATTACCGAGAGCATGGCCGTTAAGTGCCGCCTTGCCTCTGAACTTCAGTACAACGAGGCATTTACCGGTGATGCCATTGTCCGCGGTCAGATTGCAATGCTGTCTAACTGCCCCGTGGTGGCGGTGCCTGACGGCTACATGCCCAAGGGGGTTGAATTCATGGTGAAATTTAAGCGCGCCAGCGCCGACCCTGTAAAACTCAAAATGCTGAGAGCTCACACTACGCCTCAGGGCTTTGCAGGTACTCTGCTTGAAGGTCTTACCAGATATGACAGCTTCGTTCTCGCTCAGAAAGCCAAGGGCATTTATGTTTACACCAGAGATGGTGCAGCACTGCCAGCAATCAGCGAAAGCGGCGGTCAGGTGACAATTAAAGGCGACTCCGGCGCAGAAATTTACTACACCACCGACGGTACAAACCCCAAGTGCTCCGCAACCGCAAAGCTCTATTCCGCACCTTTTACTTTGACTGAGAGCTGCACCGTAAAAGCGGGCGCAAAGCTCAGCGGCAAGCTCTCTTCCGGCATAGCGGAGAAGGCGGTAACCCTGGCCTGATTTAGGGCTTACACCCATTAAAACACATCCCCTCAGTTTTCACTGAGAAAACAGCTCCCCTTAAAAAGGGGAGCCTTGGGGGGCGGAGGTGCTGAAAGAACATCCCCTCAGTTTTCGCAAAGCGAAAACAGCTCCCCTTTAAAGGGGAGCCTTGAGGGAGCGAAAGTTTAGCGAAAGCCTCCCCTTTAAAGGGGAGGTGGCACGGCGAAGCCGTGACGGAAGGGTTGTAAATGCGGATTTAC
>JAHHRS010000010.1 GCA_020025675.1 Oscillospiraceae bacterium | reverse complement strand
GTGCTCAGCGGGTACGAAAACGGAAAAATTAAAATCAACGACCCTAACAGCCGTAAAAATTCAGGCAGACTCTGGAAATTTGACGAAATAAGCGCCCAGATTCAAAATTTATGGGTTTTAGAAAAATAAATTAAAAAATATCCCCCTACCCGGCTTGCACCTTACAAAAACAGGTGATACTATTTAGACACAACGAAGTAAGGTCTTTCATATGTCCCTCTACATATGAACCTACAGCCCGTCAGAGTAAAATCGGGCGGGCTGTAAAATTAATTAAAATATGCCGGCTCTCTCACTCCGGTATTATACACCTCTCTAACTGCCGTCCGCATACATCCTCGGACGGCAGTTTTTGCAAAGAACGAAATTTGTATAAATAACGAAAATTGTCTAACAAAATACAAGATAAAAATATATACTGAACTGAAAATATAGTGTATAATAAATTCACAATAAGCATACCTGATAGGGAATGTTTGGTTAATATCAAAATCTGAAAGGAAAACGCAAATGTCAAACACTGTTATTACCCGAAAAGCGCAGCAGGCACAGGTCATTTTTGACGATTTGGTTGAAAAGTACGGAATTAAGCCTATACCTACCTGCTTTGTTGCCGACCCAAACCGTAAAGGGCAGTTTAAAAAGGCATGTTTCACCGGAAATCCGTTTCCCGGCCCGTTTGCCGCCGCAATGCTTGCAAAGCGTGTGCCTGCTGTAAATAAGCTCTTTAAGCATGAGAAAATTCTCCAGACTCCCGCAATCGCAGCTGTCCTTGCCGCATGCAGCTCTGTTGCCACCGAAATCGGTGAACTGAGAGGGGACGACGTGAGCGGTGCTCAAAGCTACTGCGACGTTTCGTTTGCAGGTCTTCAGGCTATCCGCCTTTTTATGGCAGACCATAACGGAAGAAAATTCCAGAAGCGCCGCTTTAATTCAGCCGCTTCCGTAAATAACGCAATTAACGGCTCTTTTTATAAGTATAAAGCCGCAGACGGCAGAGACGTTTCTTTCCATGTCTATTATCAGGATCAGCAGAGAAAGCTGTTTGAGGCTATGAATATGAGAAAGCCCTCCAATAAGTACACTTTTTTCAGTATTGCGGAGGATAAGAAGGAAATTGCTCAGAAGGTTTCGGAAAAGAGCGCCATTGAGCTTGAAGAGATGGCTTTTGACTGCGGAGCATGTGCCTGTATGCTGAGAAGCCGTGAGGAGTGGGAGCAGAGCGAAGTTGGCAAGGCCGTAATTTCAATGCCTCTTATAATAGAGGAAAAGTTTGGCGACGGGGTATCACCTGACTACGGAAAGCCCAATTCCAGAGGGCCTCTGTCCGGTATTAAAGTCCTTGACCTTACCCATATAATTGCAGGCCCTGCATGTTCCAGAGTCCTTGCAAAGTACGGCGCAGACGTGCTTATGATAAGACGGGGCCAATACATGGAGCAGGAGCAGGCTATGCTTGAGCTGGACGGCTGGGCAGGAAAGCACTCAATTCAGCTTGACTTCAATAATCCCGACCAGCTTAAACGGGCAAAGGAGCTTATTAAAGAGGCAGACGTTATTACATATTCCTATCAGAACGGCGCTCTTGACCATTTCGGGCTTTCAGAGAGTGATATACGGGAACTAAACCCCAACGTCATATATGCAAACCTTAACTGCTTCTCCGACACTGTATGGAAACACCGTCCCGGCTGGGCTCCCTGTGCTGAGGATATAACCGGCCTTTCGGTGAGAAACGGCAGTATGGAAAAGCCCGAAAATCTTAACGGCGTTCCCCTTGACTATTTCCCCGGATTTATTCTTGCCCTCGGCACTTTGCTCTCAATATCTCACAGACTTAAAAACGGCGGCGGCTACAAGGTTACTACCTCTCTTACCAGAGGTGCCCAGTTCCTCCACGAGTGTACAGACCTGTGCGAGAGCGGTAAAAGAGGCGGCAAATACAGCACCCTTAGCCTTCACAGTACGGAACCCGTATGGAACGATATTCGGCAGTATGTTGCATGTGATGCAGTAGACGGCACAGTGGGCTTCCCCGGTCCTGCCGTATTCAATACAGCTTATCCCGATAATCCCAAAAACCTGATGTTCTCCGATGGAAACACAGGCTGGAACCAGAAGTAAGTAAATACAAGGATGCACCGTTTGCAGACAATGCAAACGGTGCTTTTTTAATGTATTAGGCCAAGCCGTGACGAATTTGTACGGGCTATGGGAGAATATGCTTATTTGGGGTGATAAAATGTTAGATTACGCGTTTATGTTATTGATGAACAGCTTACTTTTTATGCTCCGCATTTCTCCCACAGATTCATTCCCCAAACCCTTGAGCAAGGAAGAGGAGGCGGAATATCTCAGCAGATGGGCAGAAGGGGACATAGAGGCCAGAAATGCACTGGTAGAGCATAATTTAAGGCTTGTAGCTCACATTATGAAAAAATACTACACCAGAGAGGATACTGAAGATTTAATATCAATAGGCACCATAGGGCTTATAAAAGCAATCAACAGCTATAAGCCGGATAAAGGTGTTCGCCTTGCTACCTATGCCTCCCGCTGTATAGAAAATGAGATACTAATGTACTTTCGCAGCCGGAAAAAAACGGCAGGAGACATAAGCCTTTCCGACGCTTTGGACGTAGACGGCGAGGGTCTGTCCCTTATGGACGTTGTGTCACAGGAAGATGACATGGCGGAGCGGATAGGAAGGGGGGAGCTGTGCGAGGCGCTGAAAGACTGCATAGATGATACTTTGAGCCAGCGGGAGGCAAAGATTATCCGCCTTCGCTACGGTATAGGCGGCAGCCAGGAAAAGACTCAGCGTGAGGTGGCGGAGCTGTGCCATATAAGCCGATCCTATGTTTCCAGAATAGAAAAAAAGGCCCTTGAAAAACTCAGGGCAGCACTTGGAGGCGAGTAAGGAGAAAATATAAAGTTTTCCAAAATCCCCAAATCTATTGGTATTTGGGGATTTAAATTTTGCAATATATTTAATTTTACACGAAAATTGGGGGCAATGAGCTTTGAATTATGGAAATACTTGAATAATTAGAGCATAAATGCTATAATATATTGAAATTTTTTGATAATCTAAAAGAGGTGAGCCATATGAGAAGAAAAAGAACGACCTGGATTTTATGTGTAGTGGCTCTCTGTACAGTGCTTTATACCATAGTTGTGTCCCGCATGGACAGAAAGACAGATATAATAGTCGGCGGCGTGGACGGGGCATTTGTCCGGGGTGACAGTGTGTCGTTTGCAGACCCAAATGCTACCGAAACTCCGGAGCCTACACCGGATATATGGCCTAAAATCGATATAACTATGGACCAGTATAACCTGATAAATGAAGAACGCATTCTTCCTTCTGCCTTTGAGCCGGAAGTTGCCAAAATTGAGCGCACGTCATATATGATGTTTTCCGTAGCGGCTATGCCGTATCTTGACGCAATGCTGGATGCACTGGAAGAGGCGGGCTTTACTGTACATGTGGGCGGTGCTTACCGTTCTTATTCGTTCCAGAATAAGCTTTTTAACAGCAAGGCAAGCCAGATTGCCTATCCGGTTACAGACTATACAGATCCCAAATATCAGGAAGCTGTTGAAGAGGCAAAAAAAATAACCATGATGGCCGGCACCAGCGAACACCAGTTAGGGCTTGCAGTAGACCTGTTTGATAAGCAGTATTCCAGACTTGTATACAGCGAAATGAATCAGGATTTTTACGCATGGCTTGATGCTCACTGTGCAGAATACGGCTTTATTAAGCGCTACCCCACAAAAAAACTGCTTCTTACCGGTTGGGACGAGCCATGGCATTATCGCTATGTGGGAGTAGAGGCCGCTAAATTCATAATGGAAAACGACCTTTGCTATGAGGAATTCTACGCCCATTATGTGCCTGATTTTAAATACTGATCATAGGGGAAAGATTTTGATGCTGAAAAAATGGGATGAACTGCCCGCTGAATTAAAAAATGAAGAAGTAAGGCCATATTATGAAAGACTGAAGAAAAAACAGGGAAGTCTGATAGTAAAGAGAATTTTTGATGTGGTTATGTCGCTGATTATGATAGTTCTCTTATCTCCGATTTTCCTCATTCTTGCGGTTATTATTAAGCTGGACAGCCCCGGGCCTGTGTTTTTCAGACAGAAACGAGTGACAAAATACGGCAGGAAATTTAGAATATTTAAATTCCGAACTATGGTAAATAATGCCGAAAAACTGGGAACTCAGGTTACAGTCGGCAATGACAGCAGGATTACAAGAGTAGGTTCATTTATAAGAAACTGCCGTCTGGACGAAATTCCCCAACTTTTTAATATCCTTCTGGGAGATATGAGCTTTGTTGGCACAAGACCGGAAGTTCCAAAATATGTGGAGCGATACACCCCCAAAATGATGGCCACTCTTTTACTGCCGGCCGGCGTTACCTCTCAGGCAAGCATCAGATATAAGGACGAGGCGGAACTTCTGGAAAAATCGGAAGATGCTGACGAGACTTATGTTAATGATATTCTGCCGAAAAAAATGAAGTATAATCTTTATGATATAGAGAATTTTAGCTTGGGTGCTGAGTTTAAAACAATGTTTCAGACAGTTGGAGCTGTGCTGAGCAGAGAATAAAATAGTTTCTCAGGCAAAATAATTACTAAACAGCGCAAGATATGTACAAAATTTTGCAATATAGAGCTAAAAACGGATTTATGATAATATTGATTTTCCTTTCTAAATACCTAAATGCCCAAGATAAATGCAAAATATGACAGTCCTGCTTGTAACTACAAACATATTGATGCGTAATAAACTTTGCTTTGAATTGTCAGTTAGCGGCTGTATGCTGAAAACAAAATTAATTTTATAATTTACGACATCATTAGAAAATTAGGAGCAGAAATTAATGAATAAAAGAAGGATAGCACTTTGGCTGATTGATACATTTATAGTAGCGCTCTCATGCTTTGCTGTGGCGCTTTTATCCGTTTTCGATGTTGCATCAGTTATCGTTCACGGACAGTTCAGCCTTTTAAAATGCCTCGTACTGTATTTGTGCATTATGATTGCTCGCTTATGCGTAGGGGTTTATAAAAATATATGGCGTTATGCAAATGTGAATACATATCTGAAACTTATAGTGGCAGATATGCTGGGCGCCTCTGCCTATCTTTTTATGGGTATGATGCTTTCTGCGGTATACCTTGGCTTTGGCTCAAGTATGCTTATTGTTTTCACAATCATTATACTTACCCTTTCTTCTCGCTTTTTCTATCAGGTTGTATATCAGAAGCAGAATAAATTCGGCGAGTTGAAAAAAATGGACGGTAACGGAGAAGAGTTTCATAAAATTAACATTGCCATAGTGGGTGCAGGAAACGTTGGGGCAATGCTTGCGGATGAATTACGCCGCAATCCTAAGGCTCACTATAATCCCTATTGCTTTATTGATATTGATAAGAATAAGGCAGGCAGCAAGCTTAATGCCATACCTGTCATATTGGGCGATGGGAATGTTATTGAAACAATAAAATCCATGCCGATTCAGGAGATAGTTATAGCACTTCCGGATGCCAAAACCAGCGATAAGAACAGACTTTATGAGTTTTATAAACAAACTGGATGTAAAGTTAAAATTTATGATTATATGCTGAGCTATGATGGCAAGCCAAAGGGACGCCGCACGCTCAGAGATTTCAGCATAGAGGATCTGCTTTTCCGCGAAAGCCTGAGCATAAATTCTGAAATGACCAGAAATTTTTATACCGATAAAACAATTCTTGTTACAGGCGGCGGCGGCAGTATCGGCTCAGAACTTTGCCGTCAGATAGCAGCATTAAAGCCTAAAAAACTGGTTATTTTTGATATTTACGAGAACAATGCATATGAAATACAGCAGGAACTTATAAACGAATACCACAAGGACCTGTGCCTTGACACCATAATAGGTTCTGTGCGAGACAAAAAACGTCTTGAACAGGTTTTTAGAGAAGTAAGGCCCGATATTGTGTTTCATGCTGCAGCACATAAGCATGTGCCTCTTATGGAGCGCAGCGCATGTGAGGCTATAAAAAATAATGTGCTTGGAACATACAATACTGCAAATGCGGCGGAAAAATACGGGGTACAGAAATTTGTTCTCATATCCACGGACAAAGCGGTAAACCCCACCAACGTAATGGGGGCTTCAAAGCGTCTGTGCGAAATGATTATCCAGTGCCGCAAAGACAGTAAGTGCAGCTTTGCTGCTGTGCGCTTTGGCAATGTACTTGGTTCTAACGGCTCTGTTATTCCTCTTTTCAAAAAACAGATTGAGGCCGGCGGCCCTGTTACTCTTACGGATAAGAGAATTACCCGTTACTTTATGACCATTAAAGAGGCTGTTGGACTTGTTATGGAAACAGGGGCCATGGCAAAAAAAGGCGAACTTTATGTCCTCGATATGGGTAATGCCGTTAAAATTCTTGATCTTGCAGAGAACATGATAAAGCTCTCGGGCTTTAAACCCTATGAGGACATCGACATTGTAGAAATCGGGCTGAGGCCCGGTGAGAAGCTCTACGAGGAACTTCTTATGAAAACAGAAGAACTGGATAAAACTTCCAATGAACTAATATTCATTGAGCGAGACAAGCCCCTCAGCCGTGAGGAAGTAGATAAAAAGATAGAAATTCTCCTGAATGCAGTTGATAAAGAGAGCCATGAGGCCATTATTGAGGCTATTCGCGCAACGGTTCCTACCTACTGTGACCCGGATGAACTCAATAGAATTGCAATAGAAAAATCAGCGCAGCTGAGAACCTGCTCCAATGTGGAGGAAGGGGAAGTCTGTGCGATATAATACACAGTTAAACTTATAATAAATTTTCATTGAAAAGAGTGAAATTATGAATATACCGTTTTCACCTCCTGATATGTCCGAACTTGAAATAAATGAAGTAAAGGAAGCTATAATGTCCGGCTGGATAACTACCGGCCCTAAAACGAAGGAATTTGAACGGCGTATTGCGGAATACTGCGGAGTTAAAAAAGCTGTCTGCCTGAATTCACAGACTGCATGCGCTGAAATGGCTTTGCGTATTCTCGGCGTAGGACCCGGAGATGAGGTGGTCGTTCCGGCCTATACATATACTGCGTCTGCTTCTGTGGTTTGCCATGTTGGAGCTACTCTGCGCTTTGTCGATGTTCAGGAAAATTCTCTTCAGATGGACTATGACAAGCTGGAAGAGTGCATTAATGAGAACACAAAGGTTATTATCCCGGTGGATTTGGGCGGTGTACCCTGTGACTATGACAGAATTTTTGAGATAGTCCAGCGGAAGAAGCCTCTTTTCCGTCCCGCTAATGAAATTCAGAAGGCTATGGGAAGAATTTCTGTTAATACCGATGCTGCACATGCTTTCGGAGCAATGTGGCACGGTCATATGGTTGGAGCAGTAGGAGATTTCTCGAGCTTCTCTTTCCATGCTGTAAAGAACCTTACTACTGCAGAAGGCGGAGCTCTTACATGGAAAAGCATTCCCGGAATAGATGACGAGGAAATATACCGTATGGTACAGCTTCTCTCACTTCATGGTCAATCCAAGGATGCTCTGGCAAAAACTCAGCTGGGTGCATGGGAATACGATATTGTTGGCACGTGGTATAAATGCAACATGACTGACATTATGGCAGGAATAGGACTTGCGCAGCTTCGGCGCTATGATGGGATGCTTGAACGCAGAAGAGAAATTATCGGCAGATACGATGAAGCATTCAAACCCCTTGGCATAGAAGTTCTGCCCCACTATACCGATGAGTACCGGTCTTCCGGTCACCTTTACATTACAAGAGTACCCGGTATAAGCCTTGAACAGCGTCAGGAGATAATTGTAAAAATGGCTGAAGCTGGTATTGCATGCAATGTTCACTATAAACCGCTTCCGATGATGACTGCTTATAAGAATCTGGGATTTGAGATAGAAGATTATCCCAATTCATATAAGCGATTTGTAAATGAAATCACACTTCCATTGCATACAAAACTCAGTGATGATGAAGTGCAGTATATAATTGAGAATTACGTAAAAATCTTAAAAGATTATATTTTAAGATATATTTAATGTTTTTAGACCAATTGCAAGCTTACTTATTATGCAGTGATTTTTCAAAATAAAATGCACCGCTAAGTAAAGTGCGAAATCATGGAACTTGAATTTTGCTATGTATTTTGAGTATATTTCACGTTGATAAAACATGATTTGTTAAAGTATATTAAAATGCTTGTTTAACATTTAAATAAAACTGTATAAAATTTGCGGTTTGAATTTTTGCAACAGCAGTGGAAGATTTGAGGAGGAAGTAGAGGAAATGATTGACGGAATGGTTTCGGTCATAATGCCCACATATAATTGCGGGAAGTTTATTACAGAGACTCTGGATTCTATTCGTGCGCAGACATATGACAACTGGGAGGTTGTCATTGTTGATGATTGTTCTACTGATAATACTAAACAGATTGTTGAACAATACATTTCCCGTGATAAACGTATACGTTACTTTTGCTTTGAGGAAAATTCCGGTGCCGCAGCAGCAAGAACGGAAGCAATGAAGCAGGCAGAGGGTGAGTATATTGCATTTTGTGACAGTGATGATCTGTGGATGCCTGATAAACTGGAAAAACAACTAAAATTTATGCAGGATAATGAGTACGCATTTTCATGTACTGCATATGAACAGATAGATGAAGACGGAAAACCATTAAATCGTATTATAAAGGTGGTT
This sequence comes from Oscillospiraceae bacterium, assembly GCA_020025675.1. GTDB lineage: Bacteria > Bacillota > Clostridia > Oscillospirales > Oscillospiraceae > Limivicinus. The sequence continues at coordinate 38,525 of JAHHRS010000010.1, read as the reverse complement.
CCTAAAACGGATTATAATCGTCTTCTCTTTGATTGCCCGGTTGGAAATTCAACAGTCATGTACAGTGTGAAGAAAATGGGGAAATTTGAAGTCCCTAATATCCGAAAAAGAAATGACGATGCACTTTGGCTTAAAATGCTGAAGAAGGAAAAATATATCTGGGGTATGCCGGATGTACTGATGCAGTACAGAATCCGAAAAAACTCTATTTCCAGCAATAAATTTAAAGTCATAAAATACCACTGGATTCTTTACCGTGAAATTGAGCATTTAGGGGTTTTACGTTCAGTATTCCATATCTGTTTCTGGGGCTTTTTAAAGGTTTTTCATATTAAGTGAGGTATTAGAAAATGAAAATACAGGTATTGGTTGCTGCGATGGATCAGAATGATCATTCACTTCCAGAAAAAATGAATATTTGTACAGACGCCATTATAGGCAATCAGTGCGACAGAAATTCCGTGGAAAGCTTTCAGTTTAACGGTAGCAAAATTACATATTTGAATTTTGCTGAAAGGGGAGTTGGTTTAAACCGAAACAATGCACTTATGCGAGCCGATGCGGATGTGGTGTTATTTTCTGATGACGATATTGTTTATCTTGACGACTATGACAAGGTAATCGAAAACGCATTTAATGACATTCCAGATGCGGATGTTATTATTTTTAACGTAAACGAAAAAGTTCGGGAAAGATATGTAATTCCTGAATTAAGCCGGGTGGGCTATTTTAATTACCTTCGTTACGGCACTGCGAGAATTGCGGTTAGACTTAAAAGCATAAGAGACAACGGAATTTATTTTAATCAGTGCTTTGGCGGCGGCACAGAACACTGTCATGGAGAGGATAATATATTTCTCAGCGACTGCCTTAAAAAAAAGTTGAAGATTTATGCATTCCCTCAAGCAATTGCTAATCTGTCCGATGAAAGACAGTCCAGTTGGAACAGAGGATATAACGAAAAATACCTGAGAGATCAAGGAATTCTTTATCGAACTATTTCGAGAAAATGGTGGAGGCTTCTTTGCTTGCAGGATGCTGTAAGGCATAGTTCTTTATATAATCTTTCGCCTGCGGAAGTTTACAGAGTGATGAGGGACGGAGCTTTAAAGCATACTTAATGGCTTATATTTAAATTGTAGTTGGAGAGTTTATTTTGACATATATTGTATATCTGGGGCTGCTGTTGCTGTGCTTCGTTCTTTCATGGAAAGCTGAAAGAACCCAAAAGAAAAAATATATAATTGTTATTGCAGTTCTTCTTAGCTTTGTTTCCGGATTCCGTGCAGACTGCGTTGGGATAGATACTGTGAACTACATAGAGAAGTTCCAGCGCATTGCAGAGGGAAATCCTCAGTACGCCTACGGGCTTGAAGAAGGGTTCAAATTTGTATGTGGCCTTGTTCTTAAAGTTTGGAATAATCCGCATGTAATTTTAGCATTGATTTCTTTACTTACCAACACTTTGATTCTTATCAGAATGTGGGATTTTCGGGACATTGCCTCTATTCCCTGCATGGTGCTATGCTATTATTGCCAGTTCTATTTTATTACTATGAACGTAGTTCGCCAGTTTTTGGCGATTGCGGTTCTTTTCTATGCGACAAGATATTTAAAAGAAAAAAAATATCCTAGGTTTACGGTTATAATAATTCTAACAGCAATATTTTGCCATCGCTCTGCGCTTGTTGGGTTCCTGTTTTTGGCGGTCGAGGTGTTTAAGTCCAAAAATATGAAATGTTCTCAGAAATTTTGTCTGGCAGCCGGATTCGTGGTTTTTGTTGCAGCAGTTTTGGCCGTAGCTAATGTAAGTATAGAGAAATATTTAAAGTATTTTAAGACAGTAGATTTTGGAATTGGTTTCATGGTCCTTGCAAAGATTTTATTCTTTGCGTTTATGCTGTTGCAGCAGAACCGGTTTAGAATAAAATGGGGAAATAAACTCAGTCCGGCTCAAGAGGAAAAAAAATACAGGATTTCTACGGTAAACACTTATTATACAATGGGACTGCTTCTGGCCATGCTGGGATACTATTTTGATTTTATGGATCGCATAGGGTGGTATTTCTATGTATTTGAAGGCTGCAGCCTTGGTATTTTGCTTAAAAGCGACAATCGCCGATGGAGACAAATTGCTATTGTGTGTATTGCGTTTTTACAGCTCTACTCCTTTGCGGATTCTATTATAAGAAATTCACAAGGTGTCGTGCCGTATGTCTTTTTGTGGAGCATAAATTAAGATGTAAATTATTCGGAGGTATATTCTTGAAAAGTGTTTCTATAATAATTCCTATATATAATGCAGAAAAATTCCTGCCGGATCTTTTTTCATGTCTTTCAAAGTTTAATTTTATTGAAGGGGATCAGGTACTGCTGACAGATAACGGATCTACGGATAATTCTATGGCAATATGTCTGCGGCAATGTGAAAAGGACCGTCATTATCGTGTATTAAGCTTTACCGATGCGGCAGACTCTTATGCGGCCAGAAACTATGCAGTCAAACATGCAACTGGCGATGTGTTTGCTTTTACGGATAGTGACTGCAAGCCTCTTCCTGAATGGCTGGATCAGGTCAGAAAAGTAGAGGATGGCTGCGTGATGGCAGGCAAGGTTGAGCTGGAATTACTGGAGGACAATCTTTGGGAAAAATTTGACAGACTTGTTCATCTGGGACAAACAGAAGAGGCTATACGAAATAACCGTGTACCTACAGCTAATATGGCTGTCAACAGAAATGATTTTATGCAGGTGGGTTATTTTGAAGAACGTTTTTCCGGCGGAGATTTTGAATGGTCCCTTAGAGCCTGTAGAAAGCACCTTAAAATTGTGTACAATCAGGAAGCTTTTATATACCATCCTTCCAGAAAAACATTTGAGGAAATCTCAACCAGAGAGAAAAGGACTGCATACGGCAGGGGCAAGTCCGACAGAAATAATGAACATTCCAAGTTACGACTTTTTTTAAGATATTTTCTTAAAATTTTTAAAATTGATACAAACATAAAGCTCAGCTGCCAATTGTCAAAGGTTGGTGTAGGCTTTAAAGAACTGATTTATTTTAATGTAAAGTTTTTCCAGATTCGTGGAATGCAGCTTAAAGCTGCTTTGGACGGATACAATCAGGTAGACGCAAGGGCACTGAAAATCAAGTAAATCTGCTATATCGGTCGTTAAATCGAAGAGATTATACGGAGGAATTATATGAGGTATCTCCTATCAATAGTTATACCCACCAGAAACCGTCAGAAATACGCTGTCCAGAGTGTTAAACAGATATATAATGTGACAGATGATAGAGTTCAGGTAATTGTTCAGGACAACAGCGACGATAACAGCCTGGAAGCTCTTCTTAGTAAAGAGAGTTTTGACGATAGAGTTAAATATACATATATTGCCAAAAGAATACCCGGAGTGGATAATTATGCAGGAGGCATAGCTGCAAGTGAAGGTGAATATGTCTGCTGTATTGGTGACGATGACGGAGTTCTCAGACAAATTGTTAAGGTAACTGAGTGGGCAAAGGCACATAATGTGCCGGTTATAAAACCCGGTGTTCAGGCCTCATATATTTGGCCTGCCACATCGAAGGAATTTCCTGACGGCTGTCTTAATCTTGAATATACCGACTCCTCATACTTTAATGTAAACCCGCAGGAGGAGTTGATTCCTTTCCTGAGGTCGGGCTGTACCGACTTGCCCAATGCCCTTCTTGTAAAGGCTTACCACGGTATAGTCAAAAGAGAATTGTTTGAAAAAATTAAAGAGAAGACCGGGAAATACTGCGGCGGTCTTTCACCGGATATTTATCTGAGTGTTTCTCTGTCTTTGAATTGTTCTTCACTGCTTTGCCTAAATATGCCGTTAACTATTTTTGGAGCCTGCAGAGCCAGCACTACAGGCGACTCCATTAATCGCACAAATGTAAGTAAACTTGAAGATGCGCCTCATTTTATAGGTCAGCCGTATACATGGTCGGAGAAGGTTCCGAGATTTTACTGTGGTTTAAATATTTGGGCCGATTCTGCCATGCATGCACTTGACGATATGGGTGCAGTGGAGCAGAAGAAGCTTTATTCAGTAGAAAAGTTGAGCGCAGAGTGCTTGCTGAACTACAGAAAGTACAAAAAAGAAATTATGGAAAATTTCTACCGCAACAACTGTGATAAAAACGAACTTAAACGGGATATTTTGGGTTATTTTCCGTCCCACTGTAAGGCCAAAGTAAAAAACTTTGTCAAAGGCATAAAGCCGGTAGCTTCTTTATACAGAAGTATAAGAGATAAAAAGCAGGAAAAGGAAAATGCCGAAGTTTTTGTTAAACAGGGCGTTAGCAACATTATAGAAGCAGAGGATATTATTAGTAGTACGATTAGTCATACCATAGATACTTTCCTCGAAAATGCGAAAGTAGATATGGATGGTGTAATTAAGTGAACGAAAATAACAAAAATGTAAGCTCCGGTGAAACTAAATCCATTGCCGGGAATATGGCATGGTCTGTGATGGAGAGAATTACTTCTCAGATTTTGTCTACTGTCGTCTCTATAATTCTGGCCAGACTGCTGTTCCCTGAGGATTATGCATCCGTGGCCCTTGTTACTGTGTTTGTTAACCTGGCCGGCGTGGTGGTTTCATCAAGCTATTCTGCTGCCCTTATTTATGATAAGGAGCAGAGCATAGAACGCTATTCAACAGCGTTTTATTCTGTGCTGATTCTTACCGGAGGAATGTATTTAATTCTGTATATTTTAGCTCCTGCAATATCTGCTTATTACAATGACAAATCAGTAGTTAAAATAATGAGAGTAATGTCATTCTTATTTATACTTCAGGGTGTATATTCAATTTTATTTGCTTATGTGTCTAAGAATATGCTGTTTAAAAAGACATATAAAGCTACATTCTTTGGCGCAATAACGGGCGCAGCAGTGGCAATTATATTAGCGTTGAACGGACAGGGTATCTGGGCGCTTGTATTCCAGCCAATTATAGAGACAACAATATCCACTATAATCCTTTGGAGAAGTATTCATTTACGCCTTGTATTGAAGTTTGACGTTAAATATGCAAAATTCATGACTAAATACTGCGTGAAGTTTGTACTTGTTGATTTGCTCAACTCATTATATTCCAGTATAAACAGTCTTATAATTGCGAAGAAATACTCAAAAGCCGATCTTGCTTATTATACTAAAGCGTATAATTTGCCCCAGATGCTGGTTGGCAGTGTTAATACCGCCATTTCAAAGGTTTTGTTTCCGGTGTTTTCCGAGTCTCAGGACAATATTGAGATAATAAAACTGAAACTGCGCAGAGGAATACAACTCAGCTGCTACGCTCTTATGCCGCTGATGATTGGCCTTATGATGATTGCTGATGGTGCAGTTGTGATGCTGTTTACAGACAAATGGGTGGGTATGATTCCCTATCTGCAAATTATGTGCATGGTTTGGGTTTTTCAGCCTGTTCAAATATGTGCAATTCAGGCCTATAAAGCCATAGGCAAAGGCGCTGATTATTTCCGACTTGAGATATATAAAAAGGTACTGTCTATTTTACTGCTTATAGCCATGCTGCTTATAGCAAAGAATCCTATAATTGTTGCATGGTCTGTACTGGTAAGCCAGATAATTTCCTACGCAATAAATATGCCCTACCTCAAGAAGATGTTTAATTATTCCTTCTGGGAGCAGGTACAGGATTTGCTTGTGCCGTTGCTGCTTTGCGCCGTGATGGGTATTTGCGTTTTCATTGTCGGTAAACTTATAGGAAACATTTACCTGAGAATTGCCGTTCAGATTTTGACAGGTGCGACGACCTATGTTGTTGCTTCTTTTGTAAGCAAAAACAGCAGTTTCACCTTTATTTTAGACCTGCTTAAGCAGTACAAGAACGATAAAGCCGAAATCAGTGAAAACTGATTTAACTGTAGTGAAATTAATACACATAGCACTTAGGGGGGCTGTAAAAGATGAATCTAAAAGACAGAGCAAGAAGAGCATTTTTGTGCACCTTATCTTCAATTTCACCTAAACTGAATTTTAAATACAGATACAGACGGATGTTCGGACGTAAGCTTAACCTGAAAAATCCTGAGACGTTTAACGAAAAGATTATATGGCTTGAGCTTAACAAATATCACAATGACCCCACTGTTATAAAATGCTGCGATAAATACCTTGTAAGAGATTATGTTACGGAGCATGGCTGCGGAGATACTCTCGTTAATCGTATTGGAAGCTGGGAAAAAATATCAGATATTCCATGGGATAAGCTACCGGAGAGGTTTGTGCTTAAGTGGAATTTCGGCGCGGGATTTAATATAATTTGCCGTGATAAGTCAAAATTAGATATTAAAGAGGCTTCAAAACAGCTTGAAAAATTTGGACATAAGAAATATTGGCTTTGGTACGGAGAAACGCATTATAAGCATGTTCCCAGAAGAATAGTCTGCGAGGAGTATATTTCTTCCCTGTCAGGGCTAGATGGCCAGCCGCCGGATGACTACAAACTCTACTGCTTTAACGGTAAAGTTGAATATATTTTGCTTTGTACAAACCGTAAGGGCATGCACGCAGATTATGTGATGTATGACAAGGATTGGAATTTGACTGATTTTTCCAAACTGGCGTGTGAAAAGGGCCAGAGTATTGCTGTTCCACGCCCCAAAATGCTTGATAAAGCCATAGAGTGCTCGGAGAAGCTTTCAAAGGATTTTCCGTTTGTTCGTGTGGACTGGTATATTATGGAAGACCGGATTTACTTTGGTGAGCTTACATTTACGCCCTGCGGAGGTCTTGATGACGACATTCGTGAAGGCGATAGAATAATGGCAGAACTTCTTGAGATAAAATAAAAAAACAACGTTATCGTGGAGATCAGAGGAGGAAAAATGTTGATACCATTGGTTAAACCGTATATAGCACCTCGCGAAGAAATGATGCCTGCTATTGAAAATATTCTTTACAGCGGTTATATTGCAGAGGGTGAGGCTGTATATAAGTTCGAGAAGGAATACGGGGAATTCATAGGAAACCCCAATGTTCTTGCAGTCCAGTCAGGTACTGCGGCACTGCATATAGCGCTTATGCTCCTGAACATCGGCCCGGGAGATGAGGTTATAAGTACTCCTATGACAGCTGAGCCAACAAACACCACCATTGCAATCACAGGAGCAAAGGTGATATGGGCTGACATTGACCCTGAGACAGGACTTCTTGATCCTGCATCTGTTAGAGAAAAAATTACAGAGAGAACAAAAGCAATCATGCTTGTGCATTATGCCGGTATGGTGTGCAATATGGATGAATTCAACAAAATATCAAGGGAAACCGGCATACCTGTGATTGAGGACACTGCCCATGCCCTGGGCAGTAAATATAATGGAAAAGTGGTTGGCTCAAACTCCAGATTTACCTGCTTTTCTTTCCAGGCTATAAAACAAATGACAACGGTTGACGGGGGAGCGATAGCGTTCGCTGATCCTAACGATATTCCGTCAGCAAGAAAGCTGAGATGGTTTGGGTTAGATAAGAAAATCTCAAGACTTGAAAATGATATTAAAAGAGCAGGATATAAGTACGGCATGAATAATGTTACAGCTGCGATCGGCTCGGTTCAGCTTGCGCATACTCCCGAAATACTGGGAAAATATATTTCAAACGGAAAGTATTACGATGAGGCACTGAATGGAGTTCCCGGTGTTTCATTGGTTCCATATTATCCTAATACAGAACCTTCTTACTGGCTTTACACTATGAAAGTAGAGCGAAGAGAAGAGTTTATTAAAATGATGGAGGCAAATGGAATTACTGCCTCACCTCTGCACCATAGAAGCGATACCCACAGCGTTTTTGCGGAGTCAAAGTGTCCGCTTCCAAATATGGATAAGTGGTATTCACAGTTTGTCCATATTCCTTGCGGCTGGTGGGTAGGCGATGAGGAGAGGGAAAAAATTATTTCCGCTGTAAAGAAAGGCTGGTAAGTCTTTAATGTTTAAGATAAGTAGGTGTTACGGCAGATGATTCCGTTATTCAAACCATATATGCCTGATTTACCTGAAATGGACACAATTCTCCACTCAGGGGCATTAGCTTATGGGGATTATACAAAAGAGCTTGAAAAAGAACTGCAGGAATATTTCGGCACGCCTTATCTTATCCTGTGCAGCAGCTACGGTACGGCTGTGTCTGTGGCACTAACCACAATGGGCATCAAAGCAGGAGATGAAGTGATAGCTTCTCCCATGGCCTGCCTTGTGTCCACCCAGCCATACCTTTCTTCCGGACTTAACGTAAGATGGGCAGATGTAGACCCTAAAACAGGCACTCTTTGCCCCCAGTCTGTTAAGAACAGAATCAGCAGCGGAACCAAGGCCATAGTCCATAATCATTTCTGCGGTTATCCGGGTTACATTGATGAAATTAATGATCTGGGATGGGAAAAAGGGATTCCGATTATTGATGACGGTATAGAGTGTTTTGGTTCGCTGTACGAGGGCAGAAAAATCGGAGTCTGCGGGGCAGACGTAAGTATTTTTGCCTTAACTGCCGTGAGATTTTTAAATTGCATTGACGGTGGTATTGTAATTTTTAAAAATAAGGCTGATTATGAAAAGAGTCTTCTTGTTCGGGATTGCGGAATAGACAGAAGCCGCTTCAGAGATGAGCTCGGTGAAATTAACCCTGAATGCGACATCAGCCTTGTAGGCTATTCTACAATGATGAGTAATGTGAATGCCTATATCGGTCTTCAGCAAATGAAGAAAATCGGCTGGCTTTTAAACCGACACAAAATGCAAGCCGAAAAATGGGACAAATATTTTGTAGAACACAGTGAGTACAGTCCCATTGTAAGAAAAAACTGTAATCCCAACTACTGGGTATATGGGATTCTGGCAGAGGATAAAGTACAGTGCATTAAAAATTTCAGAGAAATTGGTTTCTACGCTTCCGGCGTTCACATGAGAAATGACCGATATTCTGTATTCGGTAAACAGAATGCAGATCTTAGGGGCACAGACGAATTTTATTCAAAATTTGTTGCTTTGCCTTGCGGATGGTGGATGGATATTTAAAATGAAAATTTGTGATATGCTTGCGCTTCTGAACAATGAGGGACAGAAGTATGAGATTTTTGGCAATCCGGAGACAGAAATTGCCATTCTTAATTTATGCAATAGAAAATCGGACATGAGTTCCGTCCTTTCATATGTTACGACTGACAAATATACGGAAAATGTTAAGGTTGCATCTAATATACTTGCGATTTTGGTAAAGCCTGAGGATACGGAAGCCTATTTCAATATAATTAAAGACCGCAGTGGATGTCTTATAGAATGTGATAATCCGGAGAAATTGTTTTATGATTTGCATGAAAGTCTTTGCGCTTCCGGCGTCTTTTATAAGCAATTTGATTTCCCTGCTAAGATTGGAAAAGACTGCGTTATCCATAAAAGTGCAGTTATAGAAGATGGTGTTATACTCGGAGACGGTGTCAGGATTGGTGCAAATTCGGTTGTCAGATCTGGAACTGTTATTGAAGACTGTGTGTATATAGGCTGTAACTCCACAATAGGTTCTGAAGGATTTCAGATTATAACCCAGGGAACAGGTGAACCAAGAAGAATTTCTCATGCAGGAGGTTGTCGTTTATGCAGGAATGTCTCTATAGGAGATAATGTTTGTGTATGCAGAAGTCTTTTTGAAGGGGAAACCTATGTTGGTGCCGGAGTGAAAATAGATAATCTCAGCTATGTGGCCCACAATCTTTATATAGGGAAAAATGCGGTAATAACCGCAGGTGTAACCTTGCTGGGTTCATGTATAATTGAAGAAGGAGCATGGATTGCACCTAACAGCTCGATTATGAACAGGGTGACAGTGGGCAGGTACGCAAAGGTAGGAATGGGCAGTGTTGTTACAAGAGATGTGCCTGATAACGCTACTGTATATGGAAATCCAGCAAGACTACATTAAACAAGGCAGATAGATCCGAGAGTCTGTATTTCAGCTGATTTGACCGGCTAATATATTACATAATGAGAAGGATGGTATAATTATGTCATACAATTCACCACAGTATTTTAAAAATAAAACCCTTATGATTACAGGTGGTACAGGTTCTTTCGGCACTACTGTACTTAAAAGATTTCTCACTTCCGATATAAACGAAATAAGAATATTTTCCAGAGATGAAAAAAAGCAGGATGATTTGAGACATGAGCTTCAGGCAAAGTATCCGGATCACGCTGATAAAGTTCGTTTTTTCATCGGTGACGTTAGGAATATCGATTCTCTGCGTGACGCAATGGATGGAGTGGACTTTGTGTTCCATGCTGCAGCTCTTAAACAAGTTCCTTCCTGCGAGTTTTTCCCCATGGAAGCTGTGCGGACAAACATAATCGGCACAGACAATATGTTAAATGCAGCAATAGCTGCCAAGGTTAAGAATGTTGTATGCCTGTCAACAGATAAAGCAGCATATCCAATAAATGCAATGGGTATATCCAAAGCTATGATGGAGAAAATTGTTCACGCAAATGCTCGCAGAGCTGCTGAGAAAGGCGGCACAATTATTTCCTGCACAAGATATGGCAATGTAATGTGCAGCCGAGGTTCAATTATTCCTCTGTTTATAGAGCAGATTAAGTCCGGCAATCCTATTACTATTACCGATCCTAAAATGACTCGTTTCCTAATGAATCTTGATGAGGCTGTTGACTTAGTTATGTTTGCTTTTGAGCACGCAAAACCAGGCGATCTGTTTGTACAGAAATCTGATTCAAGTACTATAGAAGTTCTTGGAAAGGCTGTTCAGCAGCTCTTCGGTGATACAGGTACAAAAATCATCGGAGCCCGTCATGGCGAGAAACTTTATGAGACCTTGCTTACAAATGAGGAAAGAGTCCGAGCAGAGGATTTGGGCGATTACTTCCGTGTTACCCCGGACGAGAGAGGCCTTAATTACGATAAATTCCTTGCTACATATGGTTCCGTTACCCAGGTTGATGAAGCCTACACCAGCCATACTACAAATTTACTGGATGTAGAAGGCACAGTAAATAAAATTCTTTCCACAGATTATGTAAAAGAGCAGCTTGAAGGTTGGAGCAAAAATTGAAGTAAAGCGTAAAAACAGCGCATAAATGATATGCTCAGATGGGAATTTTACAAATTTCTTGAATCGGATAAGGAGAATTAGTGTATGAATAACATGGATAATATTAAAATTGCGGTAGCTGGTACAGGCTATGTGGGACTTTCAATAGCTACACTTCTGGCACAGCATCATCAGGTAATAGCTGTTAACCGTACAGAGGCCAAGGCGGAAATGATTAACAACAGAAAATCTCCTATTCAGGATGATTATATTGAAAAGTTTTTTACTGAGAAAGAACTCAATCTTGTTGCAACTACTGATGGCAAGTCAGCTTATACAGGAGCTGATTTTGTAGTTATAGCTACTCCTACAAACTATGACAGCAAGATGAATTTTTTTGATACATCTGCTGTGGAAGCCGTAATAGAGGAGGTTATAGAGTGCGCTCCCCAAGCAATAATGGTTATAAAGTCAACCATTCCTGTGGGATACACTGAATTAATAAGAAAGAAGTACCATTGTGAGAATATAATTTTCAGCCCTGAGTTTTTGAGAGAATCAAAAGCTTTATATGACAACCTGTATCCTTCCAGAATAATTGTTGGTACAGATTTAAAGAATGAGCGCCTTACGAAAGCAGCTTATGATTTTGCAGATTTGTTAAAGGAAGGAGCCATAAAGGAAGATATTGAAACTCGCTTTATGGGTTTTACCGAGGCAGAAGCTGTAAAACTTTTTGCTAATACATATTTGGCTTTGCGCGTGTCATATTTTAATGAACTTGACACTTATGCTGAAATGAAGGGGCTTAATACTAAGGAAATAATAGACGGCGTTTGCCTTGACCCCCGTATTGGAACACATTATAATAATCCTAGCTTTGGATATGGAGGATACTGCCTGCCTAAAGATACAAAGCAGCTCCTTGCAAACTACACTGATGTGCCACAGAATATGATTACAGCCATTGTCGAATCCAACCGTACTCGTAAGGACTTTATTGCTAACCGTGTCCTTACCCTTACTGGTGCTTACGGAGATAATGATGAGTGGGATGCAAGTAAGGAAAAAGAAGTTATTGTAGGCGTGTACCGCCTGACTATGAAATCAAATTCCGATAATTTCAGACAGTCATCCATACAGGGAGTCATGAAGCGCATAAAAGCTAAAGGAGCTACTGTTATTATTTATGAACCGACTCTGGAGGATGGGACAACTTTCTTTGGAAGCCTTGTAGTTAATGACTTAAGTAAATTTAAGGAAATGAGCCAGTCAATCATTGCTAACCGCTACGATGCGTGTCTGGACGATGTTAAGGAAAAAGTCTATACAAGAGATATATTCAAGAGAGACTAAGCAATAAAATGAGAGATTATCGGCGAAAGTATCCGCAGTTTTACTGTTAAACATTGTATCCGCTGTCGTATAAGATCTAACCGATTCATCCCTGCATCGATTCTATTTATAGATGCACCTGAACTTCCACCTGTACTTAAATTATTTCTCATATCTTTTATAAGCACAATTTCATCCCCAATATTAGTATTTAATGGCTATCAGACACGAAGAAGTGATTTCATGCTGATATGATTTTACTTGCCCATGTTGGCAATTAAATTTATAGTAAAAGCGGCGGGAAGCCGCCAGCCCTCTTTTTTCCCGCCACGTTTTTCAAGGTATTCCGAAGTGGATGAAAACTTATGTGCATGGGCGTGCCAATTGCTCTCAATCCTCAAAGATTTTGTTCACAATATAGCATAAATCTTGTATTTCCACAATTTTTTTGCCTAACCGCCGTTTCCGTCTAGATTGTGACTTTCCTTTCTTCGCTTTAATTACATCTAATTGACCACAAGCTGCTTTGCAGTAGGCGGAATTCTAAATGTACATTTTCTGTAATTCCAGTGCATGAAAATACCCCCATATTCCGGATTTGACGAGCTACCGTGGACTATGTACGGGCTCGTAAACTATCCGCTGATATATGAGGGTATTGCTGCATATTTGCTTTAAGTGAGAATAGTATCACCGCAAGACAAGTCGTGCAAATTATTCATATGCTGAGATTATGAGCATTGGACACGTATCCGTACCAACAATGTGATTGAGCGGCTGAACCGGGAGATCCGACGCCGCACAAGGGTCGTTGGAACTTTCCCAGACGGAAACTCTGCCCTGATGCTGGTCTGCGCCAGACTGCGTCATGTTGCCGGGACCCAGTGGGGCAACAAGAAATACATGAATATGAAGCATCTGCAGACAGCTCAGGAAGACGTCTCCATTGCAGGCTGACCTCATCTGCTTGGAGGTCTGCAAACCATTTTGTGCATAAATCTTGACAGTACCTAGGTAAGCGAGCAACTTATTGTACCTTATCTCAAAATATTGTATAGATTTTCGGCGGTACTTTATTTTGCTTACTGTTTTAATAATTTAAAACTAAAAGAGCCTTTGAATTTTTTTACAATTCAAAGGCTTAAAATTATTTATTCACACAATCATTTACTATTTTCTGCATTTCATCCAAATGCTTCAGCATATCCTTTGCCAAAGCGATTTGACAGCGGGCCCTGACAAGGTTGTGCTCAGGATAGTTTATCTTGAAATATGGGCTGCCCAGTATGTAGTCATCAAGGAAACGTGTAGAAAGCTCACAAGCCATTGCTAAACAGCTGATTGAAAGAGTGTCAATCTCATTTTTAGTGAGAGTGTGGGCAGTTTGAGTAAGAAATCCTTCGGTGAAGGCACCGAAAACATCCATATTTACCCCTGCATGCTCAAAATCAGGGCTGTCCTCCTCAACATTATTTGCGGCAAAGCGAATTGCATCACCGAAGTCGTTACCTACAAGACCCGGCATAACGGTGTCAAGGTCAATTACTACGAGGGCATCGGTACCGTCTTTCTCAAAAAGGACGTTATTTATTTTTGTGTCATTGTGAGTTACACGAAGAGGAAGTTTGCCTTCCTTAAACATTCTTGTAAGAGCACATGCCTGATCTCTCACAGATAGCAGCCATTCATATTCCGGCAGGACAGATTGGAGAAGCTTTTCAGGGGCTTTTTTAGCATCAAAAATAAGCTTTTCATAGCGACGTTTTGTATCATGGAAGAACGGAATGGTTTCATGCAGAAGTTTTGCGTCAAAGTCTCCCAAAAGCATCTGAAATTCACCAAAAGCTTTGCCTGCGTTTTTGATTACTCTTAAATCTTCACAAATATCATAAGTTTTGGAGGGAATATAGTTAAACAGTCTCCAAAATCCGTATTCATCTATAACATAGGTATTTCTCTCTTTTGTATGGTGAAAATGAAGTGCCTGCTCGCCGTTTTTTTTGGCTCTTATATGTTCTGTAACCTTATCAATGTTTTCCATTACCTGTATAGGTTTTTTAAAAACAAAGGTATTCAGCTTCTGCACTATGTAAGTCTTTAAATTACCATCAGGCTGGATGAAATTGACTTTATATGTACTGTTCACATTGCCTTGCTTCATTTCTTCATAAGAAACAAAGGAACCATTTATACAAAATTCGTCACAAACTCGCTTTATTTCGTTTAAGATAGGCTGATCCAAGATATATTACCTCCTGAAAAGGAAAGATTGCAGTGCCTGCCACCTCTTTGTTTTAGAGAATTTTACTACACTGTATAAAGCGACGTGGGTGTAGTTTTGTAAACTGCCGTATTAGACTAACTTATTTTTCCTTTTTAAGGGAGCTCTGTTATATACAAAGCCTAAAATATTACCGCCTGCAATCCGAAGATTTCTCTCCAGTGCACTGATTTCCTTAAATCTTGTAGAGTCATGTCGCACTACAGGCAGAAAACCGTCTGCATATTTTGCAAAAATCTCGCCGTCAGACCATAGGCATACGGAAGGAAGGACTATAAAAATAAAGTCATAGCATTTCCGCAGATCATCGAAAAACTTATCAGCTGTCTTTGAATCCAAAAGGTTGGCAGGGTTGGATGGTTTTTCCCCGGAGGGAAGGACATCTATTCCTTCCATAGAAACTATGCAATTTTCTTTTTCGGCATTACCGCTTAGACAATCGCTTAAACCAGCTTTGCCGGAGAGTTCAAGCATTGCTGAAAGAGCAGACAAATGCATATTGCCGTCAATAAGTAAAACTTTATTATTGTCTATCTGCGCAAATGAAAGTGCAAGATTTAAAGCCACGGTATTGACACCATCAGATCTATTGCTGTCTGTAAGAGCAATTATTTTTGATTTTTCACCTGAAAGGGCATAATTCAGATTAGTACGAAGTATATTATATGCTTCCTGAAACTCAAGAGAGGAGTTTTCACTTGTTACTGCTTTATTTTCAATCATTTCAATACACCGTTAAACCTTACGACATGAGAGCTTTTTACCATCGGGAATACAGCCTAAAACAAGTATGCCGCTTCTTTCTTCAAGCTGCACCGGATTTTTAACTTTATCCTCTGCTATTTCCACAACTGCAATTACCACAGCAGTTATAATAAAGGCTAATAACGCTGCTAAAACAGCATATTTAACTGGTGCTCTACCGGAAACCTGAATTTCAGGCTCGGAGGGAGACACAATGGTTTCTATCTGACAGCCCTCTATTTTTTCCATTAATTCAGCGCCGGCAAGCTCATTAAGGGTTTCAGCAACTGAATAAACCTCTTCCGGGGTCTCACCGCATACTGTAACGGAAACAATTGTATTTTTGTCGTCTATGTCAATGCTGAGCATGGATTTAATCTCTTCAGCGCTTAAATTAAGCTCTGCCTTTTCATTAACACGCTGAAGAATATTGCTGTCGGTTGCAACATAGTAATATATCTGCATAAGACTGGGCACATCCATGGTAGATGGTGTGCTCACAATGTTTCCGGCATTAACCTCTATAAGATTATCGTTAGTGTAGAAATAATTCTTGTAGTTTGAAATATATGAATTACTTTCTGTGGATTTAACTGCGAAAAAAGCGAAGCTACCGGCAACAGCTGCTGCAAGGAGCAGTATCCAGAGTCTTTTAAGAAGAGATTTGCAAAGCTCCAAAAAATTGATTTCTACATCTATATCGTTATTTCTGTTTACGGGCTCATAGTTATTCATAAATTTATCTCCATATTACTTTTTGAAATTCAAAAATACTGAATTAAATAGCCTTAATTCAAATGAGCTTTTGTAATTTTAACACTTATGGAAAGAATTTGCAAGTTTAAATACAATGTGCAGCAGTATGACCAGTCAAAACGCATGCTAAGATCCTTATAAAAGTCACAACAATAATAATATAAGAAGGATTATACTTAGCTTTCGGGAAAAAATACTTGCAAATAACAGGATATGGTGTTATTATACTAAGCGTAAGAATCGGGTTTAAGTCAGAGTGGGTGAAGGCCCACTCTTTTTTGTGAGACTTTTACCTTCGTTAAAAAATGGAAGTGAGCGGTGAAATGAGTAAAATCAGCGAAAAAGTCAGCGCACTGGCAAGGCCGGTGGTAGAGGAAGAAGGCTGCAGACTCTGGGATGTGGAGTACGTCCGTGAGGCCGGAAGCTGGTATCTGCGGGTGTATATAGATAAGGACGGCGGCGTAGGAATAGATGACTGCGAACGCATCAGCCGCAGGCTTGACCCTATGCTGGACGAGGCAGATCCTATCCCGGACAGTTACATTTTTGAGGTTGGTTCCGCAGGAGCTGAGCGTGAGCTTAAGCGCCCTTCTGATTTTGAGCAGTTTATGGGCAGCGAAGTAGAAGTAAGACTTTACAAGCCTTTAGACGGGAAAAAAGCATTTATCGGTACCCTCAGTGCCTATAATGAAGGAGATATAGAAATTACAGCGGGCGATAGGCCCATGAGCTTTTCCAAGGCGGATGTTGCAATGGTAAAGCTTCATGTATCAATATAAAAAGAAGTATAACGCCGGAAATGGAGACAGTTAAATGAATGCAGAATTTTTTGAAGCAGTAGAAGATATCGAAGCTGAAAAAGGTATTCCCCGGGAATACATGTACGATAAGATAAAGCAGGCTATGCTCACTGCCTTCCGCCGGGATAATCCCGAGTGCGAAGATAATGTTGAGGTTTTGCTTGACGAGGATAAAAAGCGCATTGAGATGAAGGTCAACAAAATTGTGGTAGACCAGGTTGAAGACCCCAGCCATGAAATTAACATTGAGGCCGCAAAAAAAGTCAGTAAGCGGGCAAAGATAGGAAATATTATCGGTGTTCCCGTTGAAACAAAGCAGTTTGGACGTATCGCCGCTCAGTCTGCCAAGAATGTTATTATTCAGGGTATAAGAGAGGCAGAACGCAGCATGGTATATGAGGAGTTTACCTCTAAGGAACACGAGATACTTACAGGTGTTGTATCCCACATTGAACCCAGAAACGGCAGCGTTTCAATCCGTATTTCCTCAAATTCAGAGTATACTGAGGCCATGCTTTCCGCCAATGAGCGCATAAAAACCGAGGCACTTAAAGAGGGAGACAGAATTAAGGTCTATGTTGTGGAGGTCAGAAACTCTACAAGAGGACCTCAGGTACTTATTTCCCGTACTCATCCCGGACTTGTTAAGCGGCTCTTTGAGCTTGAGGTGCCCGAAATCTATGACGGGACAGTTGAAATCAAGTCCATTGCCCGTGAAGCCGGAAGCCGCACCAAGATGGCAGTCTGGTCAGAGGATTCGGACGTTGATCCTATAGGCGCATGCGTTGGCCCCAAGGGGGGCAGAGTTGCCAGCATCGTTAACGAGCTTGGCGGCGAGAAGATAGACATTATAAATTACAGCGAGAACCCCGAAGAGTATGTGGCGGCAGCCCTTTCACCCTCCGAGGTTATATCTGTCACCATGTTTGAGGACGGAAAGAGCTGCCGGGCTGTAGTTCCCGACTCTCAGCTCTCTCTTGCCATCGGCAAGGAAGGGCAGAATGCAAGACTTGCCGCAAAGCTTACAGGCTTTAAAATCGATATTAAGCCTCAGAGTGAAGCAGAAGCGGAGACAGAGGAAGAATAATAAGGAAAAGGAGGCGGCCCTGTTATGCCGACTAAAATTCCAATGCGGCAGTGTTTGGGCTGCCGTGAAATGAAGCCAAAAAAGGAACTTATTCGTGTGGTTCGTTCACCTGAGGGTGAGATTAGCCTTGATTTTAAAGGTAAAAAGAGCGGACGGGGAGCTTATATCTGCCCCAACGGTGAGTGCCTAAAAAAGGCCACGAAATCAAGAGCTCTTGAGCGAGCATTTTCATCACAGATACCTGATGAAATTTATGATAGGCTGAGAGAAGAAATGGAGGTCGGCCAATGAGAGAAAAGACCTTAAATCTTCTGGGCCTTATGCGGCGGGCAAATGCCATTGCCGTAGGAGAGACGAATACCGGAACTGCTGTTAAGGCCGGCAAGGCAAAGCTTTTGATTGTTGCCTCCGATGCCTCAGATAACGCAATTCACAGGGCAGAAAATTTTATGACGGGCCGAAACATCATAAAAGTCAATCTTCCCTTTACCAAGGCTGAGTTGTCGGACGCTCTGGGATTGCCGGGCTGTTCCATGGCGGCGGTTACGGACATGGGCTTTTCAAACGCACTCATGAAGCTTCTGAATGAACTTTCCGGCGGAGGGTATCAGAAAGAAGCGGAAGAGATTGAAAAGCGTTTTTTGAAGGCTGAGCGGCGTAAAGCCGAAAGCAAAGCTCATGACAGAAATAAGCAGATAGGAAAAAGGAGGACTAAAGCATGATCAATACAAAATATCGCATACACGAGGTAGCAAAGGATTTTAATGTCCCTACAAAGGTTATTTCTCAAATCCTTACCGACTATATAGCACCTCCTAAGAACCATATGCAGGTCCTTGAAAATAACGAGCTGGATATTATTTTTGAATATATGACCCAGCACAATCAGGTTGAAAGCCTTGAACAGGTTTTTAAAGGCAATCCAAAGAGAGGCGATGAGGAGAAGACTGCCGATAAACAGGCAAAGGCAAAGACCCCGGAGAGGCAGAACTCACAGCCCCGTAGAAATGATAAGAAGAACGGTGATAAGAGCGTGGATAGAAACGGCGAAAAGAGCGGGGAGAAGGCAGCTTCCACCCATACTGAGCAGCAGAAGGCTGAAAAGAAAAATAAAGTTCAGACTCCCAGACGGGTTGCTGAAAAACGTATAGTCGATACCAGAGGCGGTGCGGCTGTAAATATTGAAAAATATAACGAAAAATTCGAGGAGATGGCAGGCGAAAAAGGCGGCGATAATCTTAAACGCAGCCGTAAGGAGAAGATTAACTCCCGTTCAAAGCAGCGCCAGAACCAGCAGGTTGCTTCTGTAAAGCGCCGTCAGGAGGAGCGGGACAAAATGAACCGTCTCCAGCTTGAGATAGCAAAGAAGCAGCAGCTCAAGGTTGAGATACCGGATGAAATCAGTGTGGGCGATCTTGCCTCACGTATGAAGAAAACTGCCGCAGAGGTTATAAAGCAGCTTTTCAAGCTTGGTGTATTTGCCAGTGTCTCTGAGATAATCGACTATGATACCGCAGCTCTTGTTGCTATGGAACTGGGGTGCAAGGTTGAGAAAGAAGTTATCGTAACCGTTGAGGAAAAGCTTATTGACGACCACGAGGACGATGAAAAGGATCTGGTTCCCAGAGCTCCTGTAGTTGTGGTTATGGGCCATGTTGACCACGGTAAGACATCTCTCCTTGACTGCATCAGAAAAGCAAATGTCAGAGTGGGCGAGGCCGGCGGTATAACTCAGCACATAGGTGCTTATACTGTCAATATTAACGGAAGCCCCATAACATTCCTTGATACTCCCGGTCATGAAGCTTTTACCTCCATGAGAGCAAGAGGCGCAATGGTAACTGATATTGCCATTTTGGTTGTAGCAGCGGACGACGGAATTATGCCTCAGACCGTTGAGAGCATAAACCACGCCAAGGCAGCCGGAATTCCCATTGTTGTGGCTATAAATAAAATTGATGCAGTGGGTGCAAATCCCGAGCGCATTAAGCAGCAGCTCACCGAGTATGAGCTTGTGGCTGAGGATTGGGGCGGAGACACTATTGTTTGTCCCATATCCGCAAAGAATAATGTTGGTATTGACGAACTGCTGGAAAACCTTGTTATTCTTGCAGAGGTTCAGGAGCTTAAAGCTAACCCCAACAGAGCTGCCAAGGGTACTGTTATTGAGGCAAGACTGGATAAGGGCAGAGGCCCGATTATGACTGTTCTTGTGCAGAACGGTACTCTCCATTTGGGCGATATTATAATTGCCGGAACTGCTGTTGGCCGTGTCCGTACAATGATTAACGACAGAGGCGAGAGAGTGGAAGAGGCAGGCCCTTCCATGCCTGTTGAGATTTCGGGTCTTTCCGAGGTCCCCTCTGCCGGTGATACCTTTAATGCCGTTGACGATGAGCGTATGGCACGAGAGCTTGCCGATGAGCGCAAAGCACAGCTCATGAACAGCACTAACGGAAGCAATAAGAAGGTAAGCCTTGAAGACCTTTTCAGCCAGATTCAGGCAGGTGAAATGAAGACCTTGAATATCATAGTAAAGGCCGATGTTCAGGGCTCTGCTGAAGCTGTTAAGAGCTCTTTGGAGAAGCTTTCCAATGAGGAGGTCAATGTAAAGGTCATCCACAGCGGAGTGGGCGCTATAAACGAAAGCGATGTTATGCTGGCCTCAACTTCAGATGCAATAATAGTTGGCTTTAACGTCCGCCCGGACAATGTGGCAAGAGACGTTGCAAGCCGCAGCAACGTGGACATCCGTATGTACAGAGTCATTTATGACTGCATAAACGAGGTTGAGACTGCCATGAAGGGAATGCTCGCACCTAAATTCCGTGAGGCTCTCATCGGTCATGCAGAGGTAAGAGAGACTTATAAGGTTTCCAAGGTGGGCACCGTCTGCGGCTGCTACTGCACTGACGGTAAGATTCAGCGTGGCTGCTCCGTCCGTGTTCTTCGTGACAATATCGTTGTACATGAAGGCGAGCTTGCATCTCTTCGCCGCTTTAAGGATGACGTTAAGGAAGTGGCTTCCGGCTATGAATGCGGTATGCAGGTAGAAAAGTTTAACGACATTAAAGTAGGAGACGTTATTGAGTGCTTCGTCATGGAGCAGATTAACTGAGCGTCTATTAGATAAATGCGGGCGCTGTGCGCCCGCTTTTTTAAAAAAAGAGGTATAATTATGGCTTCAAATAAACTTGCGAGAACCAATGATGATATACAGTTTGTCTTGTCAAAACTCCTCAGAGAGGTTAAGGACCCAAGAGTCCAGCAGGGCATGATCAGCGTAACAAGAGTGGAGACAACCGGAGATTTGCGTTATTCCAAAGTGTGGCTTTCTGTTATGGGCCTAAAGGATGAAAAGGAATTTAAACGCGGTCTTAAATCTGCCTCAGGCTGGCTCAGACGTGAGCTTGGCAGTTCCATGAATTTACGCTATACACCTGAGCTTATTTTTGAAATTGACCACAGTATAGAATACGGTGCTCATATAAACGAACTTTTAAACTCTCTTGAGAGTGGGGATAAGGATGAATAAGCTAAATTACAGGGAATGTGTTCAGCTTCTTTTGAAACAGGACGATATTCTTATTTTAAGCCACAAAAATCCTGACGGTGATACTGTGGGCAGCAGCTGCGCACTTTGTTCCGCTTTGAGAAGAGCAGGTAAAAACGCATACTTGTATAATAACCGCCAAATACCGGAAAAGCTTATGCCTTATGCGGAAAAGTTTATTTCACCGGAAGGATTCCAGGCTAAATACACCGTGGCGGTGGATATTGCCACACCTCAGCTTTTTCCTGTTGACTTTGAGGGAGCTGTTCAGCTTTGTATTGACCACCACCCTACAAATTCCTGTTACGCAGAGAACCTGT
The DNA here is from genome assembly GCA_020025675.1 of Oscillospiraceae bacterium. GTDB lineage: Bacteria > Bacillota > Clostridia > Oscillospirales > Oscillospiraceae > Limivicinus. The sequence continues at coordinate 16,546 of JAHHRS010000010.1, read as the reverse complement.
TTTTGAAAGATGACAGGTCTTCCTGCGGGGAAATTATGTTTGAGCTTATAAAGCTAATGCCTGATAAGCCCACAGCAGAGGAAGCAACACTTCTGTATATTGCCCTGAGCACTGATACAGGTTGTTTCCAATACGGAAATACAACTGCCAGAAGCTTTTCTGCTGCCTCTGAGCTTTTGCGTCTCGGAGCGGATAATCATAAGATAAATCTTGAATTTTTCCGCAAGGTTTCAGCAGCCAGAATAAGGCTTGAAGGTATGATATATTCCGGCATGGAGTTTTACAGAGAGGGTAAAATCAGCCTTGTGTGCATTACAAGGGAAATGATGGAGCGCTGCGGCGCAACGGAGGATGACTGCGACGATATAGCGGGACTTGCCGGCAGAGCAGAGGGCAGTTTACTGAGTATAACCATAAAGGAGACAGAACAGGGCGGAAGTAAAGTCTCCGTCCGTTCCTCTCCGGCAGTTAGCGCAAGTGATATTTGCGCTGTTTTTGGCGGGGGCGGTCACAATATGGCTGCAGGCTGCAGTCTGGACTGCCAGCCTGAGCGGGCTAAAGAAATGCTGTTAAATGTAATTGACGAGGTCTGGAAATGAAAGGAATACTCCTTATAGATAAGCAGCAGGACTGGACAAGCTCCGATGTGGTGGCAAAGCTTCGGGGAATACTGAGGGAAAAACGTATAGGCCACTCCGGAACCCTTGATCCTATGGCAACCGGACTTCTCTGCGTATTCGTGGGCAGAGCTACAAGAGCGGTAGAGTTTGCGGAAAATCACCGTAAACGCTATATAGCTTCAATACGTCTGGGCACTACCACTGATACAGAGGATATATGGGGTAAAATTCTTAGTCAAAATAAGGCGGAAGTTTCCGAAAACCAGCTTATAGATACTTTATTCAGCTTTAAAGGTGAAATATCTCAGGTTCCACCTATGTATTCAGCTATTAAGATAAAGGGCCAAAAGCTTTATAAAATAGCCAGAGCCGGGGGAGAGGTTGAGCGGCCTGCCAGAAGGATAACCATACATTCCATTGAACTTCTGGGGAAGGAAAACGGCGATTTTGTGCTGGACATCACCTGCTCCAAAGGCACATACATAAGAAGCCTTTGCAGAGATATAGGGGAAAAGTTAGGCTGCGGTGCCTGCATGAGTGCTCTTCGGCGCATAGAGGCGGGTGATTTTAAGATAGAAAATGCCTATACTCTATCTGAGGTACAGAAAGCCGCAGACAGGGGAGATGCTGAAAAGCTTTTAATTCCCATGGACAGGCTTTTTTCATCTTACCCTGCATGTACGGTTTCTCCCCAGTGGGAGCGGCTGATTCGCTGCGGAAATGCGCCATGCACAAACCTTTGTGACGGAGATTACAGAGTATATTCCGAAAGCGGAGAATTTCTTTCCGTAAGCCGTCAAAATAATGGAAAACTGGAGACTTTAAAAAGCTTTTTTGAGGTTTAATATGCAAGATATAAAGAGAGTAATAGCACTGGGATTTTTTGACGGAGTGCATCTGGGTCACGCCGCCTTAATGAATAAGACTAAGCAGCGGGCTGAAGAGCTGTCTGCAGTGCCTTCGGTTCTGAGCTTTGATACACATCCGGATAATCTGATTTTCGGTTCGGAGGTGCCGCTTATAAACAGTGCCCTTGACCGTGAGGACATCATTCGCCGCCTTTTTGGAATAGATAATGTGGTATTTATCCATTTTGATAAACATATTATGTGTATGCCTTGGGATGAGTTTATTTCCAATCTTATAAAGGAGCTGAATGTGTGCCATATAGTTGTGGGACATGACTTTTGCTTTGGCTATAAGGGACAGGGAACGGCGGAGAAACTTAAAGATTACTGCCTCGGACACGGTATAGGCTGTGATATTATTCCGGCGGTAACCCTTGACGGACGGGTTATAAGCTCAACCTATATAAGAGAACTTATAAAAGACGGAAATATGGAAGAGGCTATGCGCTATCTCGGCCATCCCCACAGCCTTGCCGATACTGTGCACTCCGGCTACCATCTGGGAAGTAAGCTGGGCGCACCTACCATAAATATGCGATTTCCTCAGGGAGTACTTGTTCCGAAATTCGGCGTTTATGCCGCAAAGGTATATCTTGAGGATGAGAGCGATTATATTGCGGTAACTAACATAGGTGTAAGACCGACGGTAAGCGAGGGCGAGACAATAAGTGTAGAAAGTCACTTACTGGACTATTCCGGCAACCTTTACGGTCGGCAGGTTCGTCTGGAGTTTTATAAATTTCTCAGACCGGAGGTAAAATTTTCCTCATGTGAAGAGCTTGCAGGTCAAATTCATATGGATGCGAAAGCGGCAAAGGAATATTTCGATAAATAAAAATCCATTGTCAGCTCCTTCATTTAAAACGTGAACTGTTTATACTATATTTTAAAGAATTTTTAAATCTACAATAAAAGACTTGATTTTTTCACAAAATTTAGTATTATACAATCACAAGAGAAGATAATGGGGAATATTAAGAAAGGAGCAACGTATGAAGAGAAAATACGGGAAGATTTCGTCCACAGTTCTGTTCTTCATGATACTGTTTTCTCTTACCGCTGTCCAAGCCCATGGGGCGGAAGTGCCTGTTTTGCCAAATGCGGAGAGCTATGTGAGCATAGCTGCTCAGAGCACTGAAACTGAGCCTGCGGCAGAGGCTTCAAGAGTTACGATAAATGTTAAGGATGTTAACAGCGGCGAAATTTTGGCTCAAAGCGTAATTGAGCTTCAATTTAATTCCGGCTCTTTAAATATAAGCTTAAAAGAGGAAATAAAAAATTTCGTCTTTTCGGGTATCAGCTCAGACGGAACATTTTTTGCCCCTGCTGAAGGGAACAGTGTGAGCTATACACGGCCTGAGACAATGCCGGAACAGGTGAGCCTTGATGTGCAGCTGAGCCGGAAAACAATAAGCCTCAGCTACAATGCTAATGCAGCAGCTGAGCAGGTCTCACAAATGCCCGAAAATTTGGAGCAAACTGCTGAGGCAAATCAGGATGGAAAAGCCACATTTGAAATTAGTAATGCCATGCCTAAACGTGACGGCTATGAGTTTTTAGGCTGGAGCTTGGATGCTGCTGCAGCAGAGCCGCAGTTTGCCTATAAACAGGACAGTATCCCCGGTGTAATTGAATTGAGTGAAAACGGAATTTTATACGCAGTATGGAAAGCAAACCCCGATAAACCCAATCCTCCTACTCCTCCACAACCCGTAGATCCTCAGAAACCGACAGATCCTCAGAAACCGACAGATCCTCAGAAACCGACAGATCCTCAGAAACCGACTGATCCTCCAAAACCGGAGGTGGTGTGGTATGGACTTAGTTATGATTTGAACGGCGGAGAGGGAACGATAAATCCGGATTATCAGCCTTATGGCGGTGAATTTACCGTTAATGGGGTAATTCCCACACGTAAAGGTTATACTTTTGTAAAATGGGTGACTGATTTAGGCAATCAGGACGAAAACATAAAACCCGGGGATAAAATTAAAGTTACAGGTGACGTGGTTCTTCATGCAGTATGGAAAGAAAAAGAAATGAAGACCTACACAATAGATTATTCACCTAACGGCGGAAAAAACGCACCTGCATCCCAGAGCGCTAAAAGCAATACCGGCAGCGTGAAAATAAAAGTGAGTGATAAGGTGCCTAAAAGAGACAAAATGGTGTTTTTAGGCTGGTCGCTTAATAAAGACGGTGAGGTTGTTTTACAGCCGGGGGAAACAGCCGTAGTTAATGATAACTATCCCCAAATAACCTTACATGCTGTCTGGGCAAACCGCAGCGACAGCCCCAAAACAGGAGATTCAAGGGGAGTTTTTCTTTGGACCAGCATGTCCTCTCTCTCACTGGTTGGTATAGCACTTGCTGTTGGAGTGCTTAAAAAGAAAGAAGACTGAAAAGCTGAACTCTAAAGACTGCGCCGAATTGGGCAGTATTAAGAAATAATGAGACTAAAGCGGATTGCATCAAGTTGATACAATCCGCTCTTCTATTTACAGAGACAATGTAAATTTTATTTATCCATAAATACCGAGTTCAATATAAGACACAATACAGGCCTAAAAAATACGGCACCACCCATAAGAGAGCTGTGCCGTAAAAACAATTTATAATTTACCAGTTTAAGATATTTTTAGAGCCTTTACTTTGCAGGTCGGTTTTTCCGCTGAGAATGGCCTCTGCCTCTCCGCCTTGCCTGAGCTGCTTTCTGTTTGTAGAAATCTATCATACCGCTTTCGGCGGCATAGACAAGCTTATTTGCAGTCCATTTTCCGTTCTCAGTGGATTTTCTGAATTTTGCTCTCACAAGGTAACTTCCGTGCTGAGGACAGGAGTATACATTCATATAGCGCTGATCGCCCTGATTGACCCATTTTGCACCTTTAAGCTCTTCACCGCACTCCGGGCAGCAGAGGGAGGAAAGGCGCTTGTCGGCAAAAGCAGCTGCCTTTGAGTCAAAGCCGTCAAATATTTCATGAGCTATTGGCTCAGGCCCGGCGTTCTGAGCGGGCGGACGGTAGTTTGGCATACGCTTTGCCAGAATTTCGCCTGCCTCCTCGTAGTGCCGCAGACCCTCTGCCATGTCAAGATGAGTGCAGACTAAAGCGGTGTTATAGGCATCACCCAGCGCATCGTGAGCAACTCTTGTCTGATCAATATTAAAATGCTCCATAGCACTTGCCAGAGACTTCTGGTTCTTATCTCCGCCGGTCTGAACATTATATATAAGCTGCAAATTCACCCAGCCGGATATCCAGTCCCAATCAAGGTCATGAATAATAATGTTCTGCTCCATAATACCCTGATCGTCACAGCCCCATGTTATAAAAGTAACATCGTCTCCGCAGAAACGGCGGAACTCTTTTAAAGCCTCGGAAAATGAAATGCCCTGAGCCAGCCTCTCTTTATCAAAGCCTGTGAGCTTTTTGACCTTATAGTGCATACGCTTGAAGTAAACAGGTCTTACATCAATGGTGAATTCTTCACCCGGCTTCATGTCTTCGGTGAGCTTAACGGCTCCTATTTCTATAATCTCACCTCTTAAATGTATAGGGAGCTTATTAAATACGGAGGATTTGGAGCTCATAGCCTGATTCCATTCCAAATCCACCACAACATAGTTCATAAAAACATTCCTTTAAAATAAAATATAAAAGTCGAATGAAATCATTATAACATACTAAATTCCAATATGCACTATAAATTTTGTGCTTTGGGTACAAAAACAGATTTTATTATGGAAAACATGTTTTCTTCATGGTATACTAAGCCGGTAACGGAGGGGTTAATATGAAAGGTATAAGCATAAAAGATGCCGCAAGACTTTGCGGCGGAGTTTTAAATACACATGAAAATGAAAATGCTGAACTTGGCCGTATCATTATAGACAGCAGGGAGATAGAGCCCGGAGACCTGTTTGCCGCATTTAAAGGTGAAAATACCGACGGTCATGATTATATAGATAGGGCCTTTAGTATGGGCGCTGCATGCTGTCTGGTGTCAAAAATCCCGGAGGGAGAAAAAAGACCGCTTATAAAGGTTGAAAACGTAGAAAAGGCTATGGAGCTTATCAGCGCCGGATACAGAGAAAAGCTCAATATCCCAATTATAGGCATAACCGGCAGTGTGGGTAAAACCTCAGCCAAGGAGATGATTGCGGCTGTTCTGTCACAGCGCTTTAATATTTTAAAAACTGATAAAAATTTAAACAATACTCTGGGTGTTCCTATAACCATTTCCAGAATTGACCCGGGGCATAAGGCCGCCGTTATTGAGATGGGAATTTCGAACTTTGGAGAAATGAGCCGTCTTGCCAATATGTGCAGGCCGAATATTGCCCTGTTTACTATGATAGGAAAGGCTCATCTGGAATTTCTTCACGACAGAAAGGGAGTATTTAAGGCAAAAACTGAGCTTTTACAGTTTATGCCCGATGATGGAATTGTCATAGTAAACGGTGATGACGATTTACTCAGAGACATTAAGTGCAGACAAAGTCTCATTAAATTCGGATTTTCCGAAAATTGTGACGTTAGAGCAGAAAATATAGAAAAAGATAAGAACGGATTTACAAATTGCAGAATATACTATAATGAGCGCCGTTTATCCGTTCATATCCCGGCCTTTGGCCAGCACATGGTTTATGCCGCTCTCGAAGGTGCGGCCCTTGGTTTTGTTCTGGGACTCAGCGATGAAGAGATTGCAGAGGGTATAGCGTCTTATAAGACAGTGGGAAGAAGAGCTGCATTTATTGATACCGGAAAGGTGAAGCTAATAGATGACTCATATAATGCCAATCCTGATTCAGTAAATTGCGGTATAGACTCACTTGCAGGGCTTAGCGGCAGAAAAGTATGTATCTTAGGAGATATGCTGGAGCTTGGCGGGGATGAAAAGAAACTCCATTTTGACTGCGGAAGGTATGCAGCTCAAATGGGAGTAGAGCTTGTGCTCACCTGCGGTGAACTTTCTGAGAGTACAGCAGAGGGTGCCGGAGCAGCCGGGGTACATTTTGACAGCATGGAAGAACTTATAAAGGCTTTGCCGGCAATTATTCACCGGGGAGACAATGTGCTTGTAAAGGCTTCACGTCGTCAGCACTTTGAGGAAGTTTCAGAGGCAATCAAAGGGCTTTAAATTACAGATATTATATACAGGGAGAAAAAATGAAGAACACAAAACCCAGTATTTTCATAGATCTTGACAATACAATACTTGATTTTACTAAGGCAGAACGCCTTGCACTGACAAAAACTCTTCACGACCTGAATATTGAACCGAACGAGGAGATGATGAGTCTTTACAGCAAAATTAATATTGAGCAGTGGGAACGGCTTGAGCGGGGCGAGGCGGATAGGGACGAAATACTTACCCGTAGATTTATACTGTTTTTTGAAGCTTTAGGTATTAAAGAAGAGGGATTTAAGGCTGAAAAAATCTACGAGGAATACCTGTGTCAGGGACATTTCTTTATTGAAGGTGCAGAAGAAACACTGGAAAGCCTTTATAAAGACTGCGATCTATACATTGCCTCAAACGGTATAGATTTTGTGCAGGAGCGGAGACTTCAAAGCGCAGGTATTAAAAAGTATTTTAAGAATATTTTCATATCGGAAAATTTAGGTTTTAATAAGCCTGATAAACGCTTTTTCCTACGTTGTTTTGAGACTTCGCCGGAAATTTCACCTGAGCGCTGCCTTATAGTGGGCGACAGTCTCACATCTGACATTTTAGGCGGTATAAACGCAGGAATTAAAACGGTATGGTTTAATCCGAATAAAATCGAGAGACGAAAAGACATAGTGCCCGATTATGAAATTTACAGCCTCTCACAGCTTCCAAATCTAATACACAGTATTTTTCAAGAGCATAAAAAATAATGTATTTATAATGTACAGTCATGGGTGAAGTTATAAATTCGCTGTGCTGTAATTTTGCAACCAATCAGGGACTGTGCAGCAGTCCCTCGAAGCATTAAATGAATAAAATGAGTATTGGAAGGTATAAAATTGGGAAATTATCTTGTACATTTACGAGAACTTAATATAGAGTCCATGGTGCTCAGAATAATACTTGCCATGGCAGTAGGAGGAGTAGTGGGTTTTGACAGAGAGAAAAAAGGGCAGGCCGCCGGTTTCCGAACATATATGCTGGTAGCTCTTGGCGCTGCTGTGACTATGATTCTAAGCCAATACATGGGTCTTATGCTTACCACAAAATGGGCACCTTCAGGTGAACTTGCAGGTATAAAGGCTGATGCGGCTCGTTTCGGCGCACAGGTAATTAACGGCATAGGTTTTCTCGGCACAGGTACAATTCTTGTTACTGCAAAAAGTGAAGTAAAGGGGCTTACTACGGCTTCCGGTCTTTGGGCTTCGGCATGTATGGGTCTTGCAGTAGGTGCAGGATTTTATGAGGGGACTTTCGTCGGATTTATGCTTATAATAATAAGCGTTAAAATCCTGCCTTATATTGAGCACGCCGTATTGACCAGATCCAGAAATATGAACATATATGTTGAGATGGACAGCATTGAAAATATAGGACCTATCGTGAACTTTATTAAGAAACGGGACATTAAGCTTTACGATATAGAAATAAACAAAGCCAAGGATCACGAGAATAAAAGCCTCAGTGCACTTTTTACTCTGCGGCTTCCAAAACGTGAGGAACATACTGCAATTCTGGCAAAGCTGTCAACTCTTGACGGCATAATAATTATAGATGAAGTATAAGGGGGGAGAACTTAGTGCTGAATATATTTGATTTTGCAAGGGAAATGACATTTGTAGGCGTTGCTTTTCGCATGGTTCTCTCAGCCTTATGCGGCGGAGTGATTGGTTTGGAGCGTGAATTCAAGCGCCGTCCCGCCGGATTCAGAACACATATTCTTATATCTCTCGGTGCGTGCACAGCTGTTTTAACAAACCTCTATCTCTATCAGACTATGCACCTGTTTACCGATGTTTCACGTCTTGGCGCACAGGTTATTGCCGGCATAGGTTTTATAGGTGCAGGAACAATAATTGTAACCCGCCGTCAGAGAGTTAAGGGTCTTACCACTGCCGCAGGTCTATGGACTTCGGCAATTATAGGTCTAACCGTAGGTTCGGGATATGTAGAATGTGCCATGTTTGCTACATTTATGGTATTGGTGGCTGAGCTGCTGCTAATAAAGATTGAGTATAGATTTGCAAGAAAAATTAATGACGTGAACCTCTTTATTGAGTATGGACACTCCGTCAGCATTGAGGACATTATAGGCATAATTAAATCTCTGAATGTTAATATGACAACCCTTGAGATAACCCGTATTTCCGGTCAGGGAGACTCACATCGCTATTGTGCAGTTATGGGAGTGGAAATCAGCAAAAAGACCTTGGATCAGGAGCTGATTAAATCAATAAATCAGCTGGATGATGTTATAAGCATAGAAGAAATATAAAATGTGATTTCCGAAAAGCAGTGACGTAATAATGCTGTGCTTTGTTATACATACAGTTCCGGCACATATTACAAAAAAATCCTCCGATATGCCAGCATACCGGAGGATTTTTTTAATGTTAACCTGTAATAATTTTTCGCTTAATGAACTTAAACTGTATAAAGCCCCGTTTGAGGACTTTAATAAATTTAAAAACCAAATCAGAAAAACAGCAATTTTAAAATAAGCAGAAGTACAACACCGGGTACGCCTAAAATTCCGGCTATAACCGCGTTAAAAAAGCTTACTCCCACAGTAAAGCCTATACTTGCACCGAAGGTATTAACGAGGAAGAGAATAATAAAACCTGATGCAGCATTGAGCAAAAGCTTTATAATCAGGCTTATAGGCTTTGCAAAAATTTTAATAATAAAAATGCAGATTCCGATAACCACGCCGAGAATCAAGATGCTTGTTAAAGTATCCATAATATTTCCTTTCATTTTTAAAAAATAGAGCACCCGGAAAAAATTTCCTTATTAAAAGCAGCAAAATTGCACATAATTAAAGTGGACAAGGACTCCGGGAGCGAGAGAGACAGAGCTCTCAGGTGTAATGCATATCTATATATGAATACATCTAAAAAGGGAAATTGTCAAGCCCTGGGAGAGTTTTCATCGAAAGTGAAAATATCCCGGACGGAGCGGGCTGTATCGGGAATGATACAGCCCGCTTTCTGCATTATCTTGAAATTTAAGAAATATGTGTTATACTGTATTAAATATAATAGTGAAGCTATGCAATAAAACACGCGTTATCGAGAGGTCATTTTTTATATGAGCAAAACTACTGAAAATTACGACAACGGAAGCATTGTCCTTCTTAAAGGTGCTGACAAGGTACGAAAAAGACCGGAGGTTATTTTCGGTTCGGACACGCTTGAGGGCTGTGAGCATGCCGTTTTCGAGATACTCTCCAATGCCATAGATGAGGCACGGGAGGGTCACGGTGACACTATCACACTTACATATTATGAGGATAAGTCCATAGAGGTGGAAGATTTCGGCCGTGGCTGTCCATTGGACTGGAACCCGGTGGAAAAGCGCTTTAACTGGGAGCTTGTATTCTGCGAGCTGTATGCAGGCGGCAAATATAAAAACGCCGACGGCGGAGACTACGAGTATTCATTGGGTTTAAACGGCCTTGGCTCCTGTGCTACTCAGTTTGCATCCGAGTATATGGATGTTACTGTATGGCGTGAAGGAAATAAATATTCACTCCACTTTAAAAAGGGAAATGTAGTAGGCAAAAAAGGCAAGGAACTGCTGATAGAGCCAAGCGACAGAAAAACGACAGGCACTACCATACGTTGGAAGCCTGATCTGGAAGTATTTACCGATATTGATATTCCGGAAGAATTCTTTGTAGATGTGTTCCGCAGACAGGCGGTAGTGAATGCCGGCATAACATTCAGACTGAGGATTGAAGAGCAGGGCAAATTCCGTACCCGGGATTTCTGCTATGAGGACGGAATTTTACAATATGTTAAAGAACTGGCGGGGGAAGGCCCACTCACAGAGCCAGTATTTATTTCCGCCGAGCGTAAAGGCAGAGACAGAGAGGATAAGCCGGAATACAAGGTGAAAATTTCCGCCGCTTTTTGTTTTACAAATAAAGCTTCCGTTTTGGAGTATTACCATAACTCGTCATGGCTGGAAAACGGCGGCGCACCGGATAAAGCGGCAAGGAGCGCCTTTGTCTCAGCTATTGATGCCTACTTAAAGCAGAATAATAAATACCAGAAAAACGAGAGTTCAATTAAATTTCAGGACGTGCAGGACTGTCTTGTGCTGGTGACAAACTGCTTCTCAACTCGAACCTCATACCAGAACCAGACGAAGAAAGCCATAAATAACCGTTTTATTCAGCTTGCTATGACGGACTTCTTCAAGGAACAGCTGGAAGTTTACTTTGTGGAGAATAAGCCGGAGGCGGATAAAATCTCCGAACAGGTTCTTATAAATAAGCGCAGCCGTGAGTCGGCAGAAAGGGCGAGACAGGGAAGAAAAAAGCTTACCGGCAGTGTAGACATTGCAAACCGTGTCCCGAAGTTCGTGGATTGCCGCAGCAGAGATGTGGACAAGAGAGAGATATACATAGTTGAAGGCGATTCTGCTTTGGGCGCCTGCAAACTGTCCCGTGACTCGGAATTTCAGGGCATTATGCCGGTCAGAGGTAAAATTCTTAACTGTCTTAAAGCAGATTACGGCAGAATATTTAAAAGCGATGTAATAACAAACCTTATGAAAGTTTTAGGATGCGGTGTTGAAGTAAAAGACAAACACGCTAAAGAGCTGTCAAGCTTTGATATTAATAATCTGCGCTGGAATAAAGTCATCATCTGTACCGATGCTGACGTTGACGGTTTCCAGATAAGAACTCTTATTCTTACCATGCTTTATCGTCTTGTACCGACTCTGATTAAAGAGGGATATGTGTATATAGCGGAATCCCCTCTGTATGAGATAAACTGCAAGGGTAAAACCTACTTTGCATACTCAGACAGGGAAAAGGCAGAGATAGTGGCCGGATTTGCGGGAGCTAAACACACAATAAGCCGCAGTAAAGGTCTTGGTGAAAACGACCCTGATATGATGTGGATGACAACCATGAACCCGGAGAGCCGCCGTCTCATAAAGGTTATGCCTGAGGATGCGGAGCGAATGGCGGAGTCCTTCGAGCTCCTTTTGGGAGATAATCTGGAGGGCAGAAAAAATCATATAGCTGAGTTTGGATATAAATATGTGGATATGGCTGACATATCCTGAAAAATTTATGGAAATTTGGTGATAAAAATGAAGGCAAAATTTGACAGTAATTTTTCATACGGAATTAAACTTGCAAAATACGTTTTGGCGGCCGCTATAATAAGTGCTTTGTCTACCGCTTTTCTGACTCCTCCCGGCAGCGTCATACAGCTTATAATGGTTGCACTGACTACTGTAATCATAATATCAAACTTTTACATTATATATAAATACTGCCGCTGCCCATTCTGCGGTAAGCATATAATGATGGGTGCCTTCAGGGTAAAGGTCTGCCCCGCATGCAACAGAAACCTTCAGACCGGTAAAAAAACAAAGAAGTATGAGCGTTGATTATGGCAAAGAAAAACAAGGAAAAAAAGAATTTTGACAATCCTAATGTAATAGGACTTCACGGTCAGGTAGTTGAACAGCCTATAAGTGACACTCTGGAAATAAACTTTATGCCTTACGCTATGAGCGTTATAATGTCCAGAGCAATTCCGGAGATTGACGGCTTTAAGCCCTCCCACAGAAAACTGCTGTATACCATGTACAAAATGGGGCTTTTATCCGGAGGCAGAACAAAAAGTGCAAATATCGTGGGCCAAACCATGCGTTTAAACCCTCACGGTGATGCCGCCATATATGAGACTATGGTGCGTCTCTCCTCAGGCTACGAGGCGCTGCTTACGCCTTTCGTTGACTCCAAGGGCAACTTCGGTAAAGTATATTCCAGAGACATGGCTTATGCTGCTTCACGTTATACTGAGGCAAAGCTTTCACCAATCTGTGCCGAGCTGTTCAGAGATATAGATAAAGATACGGTGGATTTCGTAGATAACTATGACGGGAGTATGAAAGAACCTCAGCTTCTGCCTACTGCTTTCCCCAATGTGCTTGTGTCTGCCAATACCGGCATTGCCGTGGGTATGGCAAGCCAGATTTGCGGCTTTAACCTTAACGAGGTATGCGAAACTACTATTAAATATCTGAAAGACCCGGAGCACGATATTTTATCCACCATGCCTGCACCGGATTTCCCCACAGGCGGAGAGATCGTGTATGACAGGGCCGAGATGGAGAATATATACAGAACAGGCCGCGGAAGTTTTAAAGTCAGAGCCCGCTGGAGATTTTTAGCACAGGAAAATATTATAGAAATTTATGAGCTTCCGTATACGACTACTTGTGAAGCAGTAATTGATAAGGTGGCTGAGCTTATTAAGCTTGGTAAGATTAAGGAAATAAATGATATGCGGGACGAGACGGATTTGAGCGGTCTGCGTCTGGCCATAGATTTAAAGCGTAAAACCGATCCTGAAAAACTTATGCAGAAACTCTTTAAGATGTGCCCGCTGGAGGATAGTTTTTCATGCAACTTCAATATCCTTGTGGCCGGAAATCCCAAGGTAATGGGCGTTTATGAAATCCTCAGGGAGTGGATTGCATGGCGTATGGAGTGCGTAAGACGGCGTGTTTATTTCGAGCTTGCCAAGAAGAAGGATAAACTTCATCTGTTAAAGGGCCTTGAGAGGATTTTGCTTGATATAGACAAGGCTATTGATATAATAAGAAATACTGAGCTTGAGAGCGAGGTCGTGCCAAACCTTATGATGGGCTTCGGCATTGATGAGATTCAGGCTGAGTATGTGGCTGAAATTAAGCTCCGTAATATAAACAGAGAATATATTCTAAAACGCACCAAAGAAACAACGGAACTTGAGCGGGATATTGAAGATCTGGAGGAAACCCTGAACAGCCAGCGCAGAATTAAGGGTATCATAGTCGATGAGCTAAAGCAGATAATAAAGAAATACCCCAGCCCCAGAAAAACCGGCATTATTTACGCTTCCGATTTTAAGGAATATAAAGAGGAGGACGATGTGGAGGATTATCCTGTCACACTCTTCCTTTCAAAAGAGGGTTACTTCAAGAAAATTCTGCCCCAGTCTCTGCGTATGAATGCAGAACAGAAATATAAGGACGGAGACGGGCTCATGCAGAGCATTGAGTCCTCAAACAACAGGGAAGTGCTTTTCCTTACGGACAAGCAGCAGATGTACAAATGCAGAGTGTCAGACTTTGAAGAGCTTAAAGCCTCAGTTCTTGGCCTATATCTACCCACTGTGCTGGAAATGGACGAGGGAGAAAGCATTATCGCCATGATAGATCCGGGAGATTACAGAGGAAATATCCTCTACGTTTTTCAAAACGGCAAGGCGGCAAGGATTGAAATGTCTGCATATGAGACCAAGACCAACAGGAGAAAGCTGATAAATGCCTATTCAGATAAGAGTCCTCTGGCAGGAATGATTATTCTGAATGAGGAAAAAGACCTGGTTTTATACTCCAGCGACGGAAGAGCTATGGTCTTTAATACAAGCCTTCTCCAGCCGAAGAGCAGCCGCAATGCTCAGGGGGTACAGCTTATGAGCCTTAAACAGAGACGCTATCTGGAACGTCTGGCTGTTTTGGAGGACACACAGATAAAAAATGTGAGCAGGTATAGAGTAAAAACTGTTCCGGCAACGGGCGCAGTGCTTAAACCCGAGGATAAGGAAGAACAGCAGCTGTCATTTTTAGGTGATTAAAATGAGTATAAACGAGAAAATTAATCAAAATGTTGTACTTAGGGTAATAATTAAGTATTTAGTAATTGTTGTAGGTTCCATTGTCTATGCAGTTGGCTTTCAGTTTTTTATGTACCCGAACTCCATAGTTTCAGGCGGAGTAGTGGGTGTAGCTATGATAGTGAACCGCATGACCAATTTCCCTGTCGGTGTGCTCACAATTTTGCTGAACTTACCGCTTTTCATTGTGGCATGGAAGCATTTTGGTCTGGATTTTATGGTCACATCTTTTGTAGGCATGGCGCTTTCCTCCGCTTTTGTTGACCTTTTGTCGCTTACAAATATAGTGCTGACTGAGGACCCGATGCTTGCAGCTGTTATAGGCGGTGCCGTAAAAGGTGCGGGACTGGGTATAATATATTATGTGGGAGCGAGTACAGGCGGTATTGATATTATTGCTAAAATGCTTCGCAAACGCTTTGCACATATAAACTTCGGTACCATAGTTTTGATACTGGATTTCTTCATTATCGGAGCATATGCACTTGTTCTTGGCAGGTATGAAACTTCCATGTACTCCATTATTGCAATGGTAATATCTACAAAGCTTATAGACCTTGTGCTCTACGGCATGGATAACTCATCTATCTGCTACATAATCAGCGAAAAAAGCGATGTTTTGGCTAAAGATATTATATCAGGCCACCTTAAACGTGGTGTAACCATTTTGAACGGTGAGGGGGCATATTCTCACCATGCAAAGCAGGTCATTATGTGTGTTATAAAGCGTACTCAGTTTACAGAACTTAAAAAGCTAGTTAAATCGGTGGATGAGAACGCATTTCTCATAGTGACTGACGCAAAAAATGTTTTCGGTAACGGCTTTGACAGTATTTCAGAGGTAAAATAAGATGTTAAAAAAACTTACGGCCATAGTATGTCTTGCAAGTCTCACGGTGTCTCTTTCCGGCTGCGGCAGCGTATTCGACAAGGAATATGTGGCCGTGAGTGATTATAAGCCCCCTGTTTCCGTGGAACGAAGCGGGGAGAAGATAAGTGTATCAAATTATGATGCACTCAAGGCCGCTGTTTTACAGCTTGTATCTGACGGAAAGAGTGAGGGTTTAATAAGCTTTGACCCGAACTACAAAGAAGATTACACTAACGAGCTGGACAGTGCATGCTGGGAGATAAAAACTCAGGATGCTCTGTGCGCCTATTATGTAGAGAATATATCATATGAGCTGACAAAGATAGTAAATAAATATGAGGCTGTTGTTCATATAAGCTATGTGGATGCAGGCAGGGAAGCGGGAGAAGTTATAAAGCTTAAGTATTCTACCGGAATTGAAGAACATATAAAACAGGCATTTGCCGAAGGGAAGACAAAACTTCCTGTTCTGATAAACCGCAGTTCATACACGGCTGAAGCTATGGAGAGACTTGTAAGCGATGTTTATATGAAAAGTCCCGGTCTTGCTCCAACTGCACCTAAGGTCAACGTAAATATGTTCAGCGGTAACGGCATACAGCGGCTTTACGAGATAAACATATCATACGGTATGAGTGATGAAGACCTGAAAGCAAGGCAAGCGCAGCTCAATGCTTTGAATCCTTTTGCTGATATGGAGGAGACCCTTAGTAATGCAGCAGAAGGGGAGAAGGCTGTAATTGCATGTGAGTATTTGCTTAATAAATGCAGGTATGCCGGAGAGGGACAGAATAACAGCATTTACTCTGCTCTAATTTCAGGCGTTGCGGACAGCGAGGGACTTTCATATGCCTATGCAGAACTCTGCCGTCAGCTTGAGCTTGACTGTGTGGTTGTCTTTGGCCAGAATAATTGGCAGGATTACTGCTGGAATATAGTTGAGATAGACGGAGATTATTATCATATTGACGTTGCTAAAGCCATAACAAATGGCATAGAGGGGGCTGTACTGCTGAGAGACGAGAATATGTGGGAAAGCCACCGCTGGGACCTGTCTTCGTATCCTGCCTGCAAAGGCAGCCTTATATACTCAGATTTTAGATGATTTTCATTTCTCCCGGAATTTGGCTGTTATAGTTCCGGGAGAGATAAAAGAAAAAATATGGGAATTAAAGTAAAAAAGGTATTGACAAATTTAATTTTTCGGGTATAATAGCAAATGTTGATGCGGGCGTAGCTCATCCGGTAGAGCGCCACCTTGCCAAGGTGGAGGTAGCGAGT
>JAHHRS010000001.1 GCA_020025675.1 Oscillospiraceae bacterium | reverse complement strand
AAGCTATTAGTTATTTTTACTAATATTTCTTCTTACATTGTTCAATTTTCAAGGTGCATCTTTATTGTCTTCCCTCTCGGGTTGACAGCTTATTTATCTTAGCACAAGTTTTTTTCTTTGTCAACAATAATTTAATAAATTTTAAATTATTTTTTACTTGGTTTTGATATTCTGCCGTTCTCCGGAGAGCTTTGTTAATATACCACTTATTCTCTATTAAGTCAACACTTTTTTTGCTTTTTTTCTATTATTTTTAAACTTTTTTGCAGCAATCTATATATTGTGGTAGAAATAAAATCCTACCACAATATACCATTCACTTTTCTGCGTATTTCCCTATGTAGGGCAGTGGTACCATTCTGTTCCTTCTCACATTGTCTACGCCTTTAAACATGCAGTAAACTCTAAACATAGACAATATCCAGCCAAAAGGAATTATGGTAGAAGCAATATCAGAAATGATGCCGAAAATAAACAGTGCCATACCCTGCTTTGCATGAAATCTTGCAAATTCATCCTCAGGGCACAGAATCAGCGGAAAAATAAAAAAGATGCTGAAATAGCACAATACTGAAAGGGCCTTGTGCCTCATGTTCTTTCTTTCGACTGCCTGTTCTTTTCTGTACAAGTCAGCATAATAACTCGCCTGTTCTCTCTGTCTTTGCCGCTTTTCATATTCTTCTTCCGCCCAGCTTCTGTTTTTCTCCTGCTGTGAGCGTCGCTGGCGCTCAAACTCTCGCTTATCATGCTCAAGTTTTCTGCGCTCTTTTTCCATTTTTGCTTTTTCTTCCTTATACTCAGCAGCAAAGCCGCCGTAATATTTATTCTTTTCTTGGGCTTCTTTTCTCTCGGCCTCTTCATTATAACCGCACGCAAGGCAGTTCTGTTGACCATCGGGGATATAAGCCCCACATCTTTTGCAATAAGCCATAGGCTCCTCCGCTCATTGTATTTTCTATCATTATAACCCAGCGGAGGAGCTATTTCAACATATTATGAGCAAAATCTATGCTTTCCTATTTCCACTATAAGAGGTCTTGACCATATCCACTTACTTGTGGCGGTCACAGGATTAAAATAGTAAATTGCTCCATAGCTTGGGTCGTAGCCGTTCATAGCTTCCCGGGCGGCTCTGTATGCACTTTCCGCCACAGGTTCATTAAACTGTCCGTCACTTATACAGGTAAACGCATCCTTCTGATATATAACTCCTGCCAGAGTATTGGGAAACGACGGGTGGTCTATCCTGTTTAGCACCACCGCACCTACAGCGACCTGTCCTACATAAGGTTCACCGCGAGCTTCCGCAGAGATAAGTCGGGCCAGTAAATCCAAATCCCCGGAATTACCGCCGCCTGAGCTTTGACCCCCTCCGCCTCCAGTGGGGCTTATGCCCAGTGCCGCCAAAGTTTTATCTCCGGTTTGGCCGTCAACACTAAGTCCGTTTTTCTTCTGGAACTTTTTTATAGCCTCTTCCGTGCCGCTGCCGTAAATGCCATCAACTGCTCCTGTATAATAACCCCAATTTTTTAATCTTGTCTGTATTTCCCGTACAGTTTGACCGCTTGAACCTTTTTTATAAAGATCGGCGGAGGCATTTTGAGCCAGAGCAATTATCAGAATATTCAGTGTAAAAATAACGACCAGAGCTAAAATAAGTTTTTTTCGCTCGGTACTCATAAAACATCACCCTCACAAGCTTTTTCCTTAGTTTGTGAGGGTGAAATAATTTTATTCAAATTTTATTAGCGAGCTTTGCTTGAAATCTCTTCCTTTATTTTTGAAGTGAACTCTTCAAGAGACATAGCTCCCAAATCCTTACCGTCTCTGGTGCGAACAGCAACAGTGCCCGCCTGGGCTTCTCTGTCACCGACAACCAGCATGTAAGGCAGTTTCTGAAGCTGAGCTTCACGAATCTTATATCCGATCTTCTCGTTACGAAGGTCAGTTTCCACTCTAATGCCGGCTTCGTCCAGTTTTTTTGCAACTTCCTCAGCATATGAATCAGTTCTATCGGTTATGGGCATAACCTTTACCTGTACAGGAGAGAGCCATGTGGGGAATGCGCCGCCGAAATGCTCGGTTATAACGCCGATAAAGCGTTCAATGGAGCCCAAAACCACACGGTGTATCATAACGGGACGGTGCTTCTGTCCGTCTTCGCCAACATATTCAAGTTCAAAGCGCTCAGGCATCTGCATGTCCAGCTGGATGGTGCCGCACTGCCATGTTCTGCCCAGAGAATCTGCCAGATGGAAGTCAAGCTTAGGACCGTAGAATGCGCCGTCGCCTTCGTTTATCTCAAAGTCCTTGCCAACCTCGGTAACAGCTTCTTTCAGTGTTTCAGTTGCAAAATTCCAGTCCTTAATATCGCCGATATGATCCTCAGGCATGGTGGACAGCTCAATCTTATAGCTCAGGCCAAATACAGAATATACCTCGTCAAAGAGCCTCATAACATTTTTAATTTCATCTTTCATCTGATCCCATGTCATAAAAATATGAGCATCATCTTGAGTAAAGCAGCGAACACGGAAAAGACCGTGAAGAGCGCCGGAAAGCTCATGGCGGTGTACAAGACCAAGCTCAGCCATTCTGAGAGGCAGGTCTCTGTATGAATGAGGCTCAGATTTGTATACAAGCATACCTCCGGGGCAGTTCATGGGCTTTACTGCATAGTCCTCGCCGTCAATAACAGTGGTGTACATGTTGTCTTTATAGTGATCCCAGTGACCGCTTCTGTGCCAAAGGTCCTGATTAAGAATAATCGGTGTGGAAATCTCCACATAGCCGTATTTTTTGTGTACCTGACGCCAGTAATCAATAAGAGTGTTGCGGAGAACCATGCCTTTAGGCAGGAAGAAGGGGAAGCCGGGGCCTTCCTCAGTAAGCATAAAGAGTCCAAGCTCCTTACCCAGTTTTCTGTGGTCCCGTTTTTTTGCTTCTTCTACTTTTTCCAGGTATTCGTCCAGCTCTGTCTTTTTCATAAAGCAGGTACCGTATACTCTCTGGAGCATTTTTCTGTTGGAATCGCCTCTCCAGTATGCTCCGGTGCATGAAGTAAGCTTTATGGCATTGCCCTTTACTCTGCCGGTAGAATCCAGATGAGGACCGGCACAGAGGTCGGTGAAATCGCCCTGCTTGTAGAAGCTTATAACCGCATCCTCAGGCAGGTCCTGAATAAGCTCCACCTTGTATGGCTCATCCCGCTCCTCCATGAACTTTATAGCCTCTTCACGGGGAAGTTCAAAGCGCTCAAGCTTGAGTTTTTCCTTGCAGATTTTTCTCATCTCAGCCTCAAGATTTTCCAAAATCTCTGGAGTGATGGCAAAGGGAGCGTCAAAGTCGTAGTAAAATCCGTTTTCAATAGCGGGACCAATGGCAAGCTTCACCTCCGGGTACAGGCGTTTAACAGCCTGAGCCAAGATATGGCTTGTTGTGTGGCGGTACGTATTTTTATATTCCTGATTTTCAAAAGTAAATTTATTTTCGTCCATACTATTTTCCTCCTAAATAATATAAAGCGCCCGTGGCAATTTCTGCCAAGGGCGCTGTAAGCGCGGTTCCACCTTGATTTTTAACTTAATTAAGCATATAACGCCTGCAAAGCGGAAGGGCATTTCTTCCCTCCGGCTCAGGAGCGGTCGCTCAGGTCACGTCCCCGGGAAAGTTTTCAGCCAAGGCTTTCCTCTCTGTGCGTTTTCGTTTCCGCGTTCTCCGTCAATGCCTTTTTATCCGTAATATGATAACATTGCCAATAAAATCTGTCAATATGGATGGAATAAAATTTTCACTGTAAAACCCGTTTTTTATTGTTTTTTCCCACATTTTCTCTGCACAAACTTCACAAGTTCAACAATAGGAATTACCATAAATCCAAGTGCAGCAGCAATAGCGTACTCTTTGATACTTACCATTGTAAAATCAAAGGCCGCCGCAAGAAATGGTATTTCACAAACAAGAGTAGTTGCAACCAGCGATAAAACAGCAGCGCCTATAAGGCCCTTGTTCATGTGTCCAAGCTTAAAGATGCTGTTTCTCTGTGAGCGCATGTTAAAGGAGTGGAAGATTTCAGCCATAGACATTGTCAGAAAAGCCATGGTCACACCATGGGCGCTGTTTGTTACAGACCATACACCGTTTTCAATATAACTGCCTACAAAATATGATATGAGAACAAGAGCCGAAACTAAAATACCCTGATATACTATATCAAATCCCATACCGCCGGCAAAAACACCCTCATTTGGCTTTCTGGGTTTTCTTTTCATAAGTCCGGGCTCAGCCTTTTCAACTCCCAGTGCTAATGCCGGGAAGCAGTCTGTTACAAGGTTAATCCACAGCAGGTGTACCGGGCGCAAAACTACAAATCCCATAATGGTTGCCACGAAAATACTAATAACCTCGCTCATGTTGGAACCAAGAAGGAACTGTATGGATTTTCTTATATTGTCATATATTCTGCGTCCCTCTTCAACAGCTCCTACAATAGTTGCAAAGTTATCATCCGCCAATACCATATCTGCGGCATTTTTGGTAACATCTGTACCCGTAATGCCCATGCCAACGCCAATATCCGCAGATTTAATACTGGGTGCGTCGTTTACGCCATCGCCCGTCATGGCGGTCACATAACCGGCTCCGCGCCATGCATTTACTATCCTTGTCTTGTGTTCAGGCTGGACTCTGGCATATACGCTTATATTTTTAAATTCTCTTTCAAACGTCTCATCGTCCATGTTGTTTAGCTGAGCGCCGGTAACAGCACGATCGCCGTCATTTAATATACCCAGTTCTTTTGCAATCGCAACAGCGGTGTCAACATGGTCACCGGTAATCATAACAGGCCTAATGCCGGCACTTTTGCACTCTTTTATAGCTTCCACAACCTCGGGACGTACCGGATCTATCATGCCGCAAAGGCCCATAAAGCACAGCTCTTTTTCCAGATACTCCGGCGCCTCGCTGACGGGCTTTTCAGCCCATTCACGTTTGGCGCAGGCAAGAACTCTGAGGGCTTTATCCGCCATTGCCTTATTCGCTTTCAGAATTTCCGCCTTATATTCATCTGTCATGGGGAAAACTTTCCCGTCTTTAGCATAAAAGGCGCAGCGGCTCAAAAGCATGTCGGGGGCACCCTTTGTGTACTGAATATACCCGCTCTCTGATTTGTGCACAGTGCTCATCATTTTTCTTTCCGAGTCAAAAGGTGCCTCTGCAATTCGGGCATATTCTGCCTTCAGCTTATTTTTATTCTCGCCCAGCTTATTTGCCCAAGCCACTAAAGCCGCTTCAGTAGGTTCACCCGTAACACTGTCGTTATCTCCCAGTTCTGCATCTGAGCAAAGGGCAAAAGCGGAGGCAAGCTTCTTTTCTTCTACCCCTATAAAATCAACCACAGTCATTTTATTCTGGGTCAGAGTTCCGGTCTTATCTGAGCATATTATCTGCGCGCATCCCAAGGTTTCAACGGCAGTAAGACGTCTGATTATGGCATTACGTTTTGACATATTAGTAACGCCCATAGAGAGCACAACCGTCACAACCGCCACAAGTCCCTCAGGAATTGCCGCAACAGCCAAAGACACGGCCACCATAAAGGAGTTTATTACTGTTTCAAACCCAAGCCCTCCGGCTCTAATAAGCTGAACGCCGAAAACAGCCGCACATATGCCCAGAACAAGCCATGTTAACACCTTTGAAAGCTGGCTGAGCTTAACCTGTAACGGAGTCCGTCCTTCCTGAGCATTTGCAAGGGCATCCGCAATTTTCCCCATCTCGGTTTCCATGCCTGTGGCGGTAATAACCGCTGTTCCCCTGCCGTATACAACAGTAGAACCCATGTATACCATATTTTTTCTGTCACCCAGCGGCACATCGTTCTGACCGTCTTTAAGTTCGAT
The DNA here is from genome assembly GCA_020025675.1 of Oscillospiraceae bacterium. Lineage (GTDB taxonomy): Bacteria > Bacillota > Clostridia > Oscillospirales > Oscillospiraceae > Limivicinus. Next base: position 69,289 of record JAHHRS010000001.1, on the reverse strand, counting down.
AATATCTATAAACTTTGTAACCGGTACCGACTCGCCGGTGAGTGCCGCTTCTTCTATTTTAAGGCTGGCACCCTGAATAAGCCGGCCGTCGGCAGGCACGGCATCTCCTGCTTCAAGCACAACCACATCGCCCTTAACAAGCTCTTCGCTTGGTATAATCGTAAGCTTTCCGTCCCGCAGCACCTTTGAAGTAGCAGCCGACATTTTTTGTAAAGCTTCAATGGCCTTTTCAGCTTTACTTTCCTGATATACGCCTAAAACCGCATTAATTATAACAACTGCAAGTATTATTATAACATCGGCAAAGCTTTCACCCTCAATTACCGCCAGCACACCGCTTACAGCCGCAGCAATTAGCAGAATAATTATCATAGGGTCTGCCAGCTGTTCCGAAATTCTGCGGAAAATTGATTTTCCCGGTGCAGCTTTTAAAACATTTCGTCCGTTTTTCTCCAGTCGGTGGGCGGCTTCCTCAGTGCTCAGTCCCTCCTGTGAGGTATTAAGTTCAGTTAACAGTCTTTCTTTTTCTTCGCAATAGAATTTCATGGCAGTGAATTACCCCTTTCACTTAGGTGCAGCTAAGCTTTAATATTATAAACAGTTTTTGAGCTGTCTCATACAGCAAATAATAAAAAAGACTTTTACGACCCTAAGGCTGTAAAAGTCTTGCTAAATACATAAAGCATCCGATATACCGAAGTAAAAAACTTGTATTGACGATATATCAGCGCCCTTTTCAGGGCCTAAGCTACTCCCTTTTTGTAATTATAAATTAGCATATTTTACCTGTGCCGTCAATATAATCCTGATGTATAAAAGGAATATTTAAAATTTGTTCATTATACGTTGAATCTAAACAGAGTAACATCTCCGTCGTGCATAACATAGTCCTTACCCTCTGAACGTACAAGTCCTTTCTCCTTAGCCGCAGCCATACTTCCGCATTTTTTAAGGTCATCAAATGCCACTATCTCAGCTCTGATAAAACCACGTTCAAAGTCGGAGTGTATTTTCCCCGCAGCCTGAGGAGCTTTAGTACCTTTTCTGATAGTCCACGCTCTGCATTCGTCTGAACCGCAGGTAAGAAATGAAATAAGTCCCAGCAGATCGTAAGAGCACTTTATCATTCTGTCCAGTCCGGATTCTTCAAGTCCCATTTCCTCCAAAAACATAAGCTTTTCATCTGCGTCAAGCTCTGCCATTTCCTCTTCCATTTTGGCGCAGATAGGCAGAACAAGAGCGTTTTCAGCTTTGGCAATTTCAAGTACGGTCTTGTAGTATTGGTTGTTTTCGTAGTTTGCTACACCGCTTTCATCCATGTTTGCGGCATAAATTATGGGCTTTAGGGTTAACAGATCAGCAGTGGAAATAAGTTCCATATCATCGTCGTCACAGGCAAAGCTTCTGGCGCTCCTGCCCTCGTTAAGATGCTCACGAAGGGCTGAAAATACCTCAACCTCATGCTGGAACTTCTTATCACCCTTGGCGGCCTTCTGTGCCTTATCTATGCGGCGCTCAACCATTTCCATATCTGACATTATAAGCTCAAGATCAATTATATCAATATCACGCTGAGGGTCAGTGCCGCCTTCAACATGTATAACGTTCTCGTCATCAAAGCAGCGAACAACATGAACTATGGCATCGGTAGCTCTTATATTGCCGAGAAACTTGTTGCCCAGCCCCTCGCCCTTGGATGCACCCTTAACAAGACCCGCAATATCCACAAATTCGATAACAGCAGGAGTGCGCTTTTTAGGCTCATATATTTGGGTCAGAAAATCAAGTCTGGAGTCGGGAACCGTGACCATGCCCACGTTGGGTTCAATAGTGCAGAAAGGAAAGTTTGCAGACTGGGCACCGGCATTTGTAATGGCATTAAAGAGTGTGGATTTACCCACATTGGGAAGCCCTACGATACCTAATTTCATTTATTTTCAAATCTCCTTTATTATTCATAAATTCACAATTTTATATATTATCACAGAGTATTTAAATTTTCAATGCCTATGCAATTAACAAGGCAGGTTTGCAGGCAGGGGAAACATTTATAAATATAATTAAAGGGCTTGCGGCCTGCTATAGCAGACAACAAGCCCTTTCGGAAGCTTAACTAATTTAAACTCTATACACAGTTTAAATTTTTAGAATTACTTAAAAGCGCATTTGTTTTAAATATTTTATTTTTCCTCCGGAGGATCCGTCTGAGAGGTTTCTTGAATTTGTTCTGTCTTTACCTCAGGCTTTTCTTCCTTTTCTCCGCCATCCATGGAAATGTGACGGGCAGGACGCTCGATGCTGTCATCGTTTTTTACGTTCTTAGCCTTTTTAAGGTAATCAGGCATAAATTCGCCATGTTCAAAGAAATAGTTGAATTCATCGGCTTCCATTGTCTCGTTTACAAGCAGGTACTCCGCAAGGGCTTTAAGCTGGTCTGCATGTTCGGTGAGTATCTGCTCGCACATAGCTGTTGCCTTATCGAAGATTAGTTTAACCTCTTCATCAATAACGGCGGCAGTCTCCTCTGAATAGCTCTTGGTCTGACCGAAGTCACGGCCTATAAAGATACTGTGGTCGGAGCTGTCGAAGCTTATGGGGCCCAGCTTTTCACTCATGCCGTACTTTGTAACCATGTCACGGGCAATGGATGTTGCCTGCTGAATATCACCGGAAGCGCCGGTGGAAATATCATCAAGAAACAGTTTTTCAGCAATTCTTCCGCCAAGGCTCATAACGATGTTCTCAAACATTTCGGCTCTGGACTGGAAGTTTTCCATATCCTCCTGAGGTCTGAAGAGGGTAAATCCGCCTGCCGGGCCTCTGGGGACAATAGTAATATAGTGTACAGGGTCTACATGCTTAAGGTATCTTCCTGCAACAGCATGTCCCGACTCATGGTAAGCGGTAAGACGTCTTGCCTTATCACTCATCTTGCGGCTCTTCTTCTCAGGGCCCATTTCCACCTTCAGAATAGCCTCGTCAATATCTGCCATGGTGATAAAGCGGTGTTTTCTGCGAACAGCCAGCAGAGCCGCCTCATTCATAAGGTTCTCAAGGTCTGCACCGGAAAAACCGGGAGTTCCCTTTGCAATGGAGTTGAGGTCAACATCATCGGCAAGGTGCTTGTCTCTGGCATGAATCTTAAGGATAGCCTCACGGCCTCTTATATCGGGCATACCCACATAAATCTGACGGTCAAATCGACCGGGACGAAGCAGTGCGTTATCAAGAATATCGGCACGGTTGGTAGCTGCCATAACAATAACGCCCTCATTGTTTCCGAAGCCATCCATTTCAACAAGCAGCTGGTTCAATGTCTGCTCGCGCTCATCATGACCGCCGCCCAGACCGCTGCCTCTCTGACGTCCCACTGCATCAATTTCATCTATAAATACAATGGCAGGAGCCAGCTTTTTGGCCTGCTCGAACAGGTCACGGACACGTCCGGCACCCACACCCACATACAGCTCAACAAAGTCAGAGCCGGAGATTGAGAGGAACTGAACGTTTGCCTCACCTGCAACAGCCTTTGCAAGCAGTGTCTTACCTGTTCCCGGAGGGCCTACAAGCAGCACGCCTTTAGGAATTCTGGCGCCCATAGCGGTGTAAGCTTTGGGATCTTTAAGGAAGTCCACAATCTCCATGAGTTCTTCCTTTTCTTCCTCGCATCCGGCCACATCATTAAATGTCTTTTTGTTTTTCTCTTCACTTCCAAGCTTTGTGCGTGCCTTGCTGAATTTTGCAACGCCGCCTGCACCGCCGCCGGCTTTGCTCATTAAGACATACCACAATGCCATGAAGATAACCATAATCAGCAGGTACGGCAGGAAGCTTGCCCACCAGGGGATTACAAAGCCTTCTGTATAGTCATATTCCTTAATTATACCTCTATCATGCTGGTCTTTAATAATGTCCTTAAAATCCTCAAAGAACAGTGAAAAGCTGTAAAGGTCATAGGTCATTTCCTGAGGCGGCTCAGCCTGACTGTCGCCTCTGACCAATAAAATAATCTTGTTGCCCTCCGTAATGAAGGACTGAACCTTTTCCTCTTTGAACAGATCCACAAGTTCAGAGTAGCTTTTAACTTCATTTACGTTTGTGTCTCTTGTCATAGTGAAAACAACGGCAATAAGAATAACCATCATAAGCACATAGAAGCCAAGGTCACGGGTTCTGTTGCGTTTGGAATTCAAACAGTAGTCACATCCTTTTCATATATACCCGAGTGGGGTTTATGCGTAAATTTCCGGTTTCAGAACGCCTATATAAGGCAGGTTGCGGTAGTGCTCGTTGTAGTCAAGACCATAGCCCACAACGAAGGCATCAGGTATCTCAAAGCATGAATAATCTGCATAGACTTCTGCCTTGCGTCTTGCAGGCTTATCCATAAGGGTAGCTATGGAAATAGAGGCAGGGTTTCTGCCTTCAAGGTATTTTTTAAGGTAGTTGAGAGTAATTCCTGAGTCCAGAATATCCTCCACAATAATAATATGCTTGCCTTCTATATTTTCATTCAAATCCTTGTTAATTTTAACAGCGCCTGTTGAAGTGGTGCCGCTGTAAGAGGAAACAGCCATAAAGTCCATAGAACATTTAATATTTACATGACGCATAAGATCAGCCATAAAAATAAAGCAGCCCTTTAGGACGCCTACAAAGATAGGTTCCTTGTCGGCAAAATCCTTTGAAATCTGCTTTCCCATTTCCGCCACTTTGGTTTCAAGCTCATCTGCGGATATAAGAACGCTTTCAATATCTCTTTCCATTTCCCTTTTCTCCCTTTTTAAATTCTCTCTATTTCAATTCGGAGAACTTCATCTCCTTTTTGGGCCCTTACTCGCTGTGATACTGCAAGACCATATACAGCCAAAACGCCTTTATCATCTCTCAATACCGGAGTTAGGTCTCTTTGTCGCTGGGTATATCCGGCCTCAAGAAAAAGTTTTTTCAGGCTTTTGGTGCAGTTGCGACCGTATGGAGTAATGCTGTCGCCGTTTTTTCGGCCGGTGAGCATAATATTACCACAAATGTTTGCATATTTGAAGAGATAAGTTTTGAACAAGTCGTTAATTTCTTCTGTTTTTACCGATAAATAAGCCTTTATTTTAAGTCCTAGCTCAGGTATTATCATTTCGCTGTCAGGCACAATCTCTTTTTCCTCAATTTTGCCCCAATTTTCATCCTTAAAATAAATTCTGCCGTACTCTCGTCTTATTCTAAGTCCGGGAATATCAGTCCATCCCAGACCTTCACCTGAGCAGAAATTTAAAACATCCTGAACATTTTTATATGAAAGATTTTTCTCTGATAATTTTCTTATAACTCTTGCTGCAACCGGCCGTGGCAGGTTCAGGAGCTTTTCAGCCTCAAGACTTTCCCCGTCATAATTTTTTCTTATAAAGTTCTCTGCGGACGCCGAGAGATAGTTTTCATCTTCCCTGAGAAGCTCTGCTGTTCTGCCTGCGGCCGCAGAAATTTCCGGGTTTATTTCTCTCAGTACCGGCATAACCCTGTGCCTTATAATATTTCGGCTGTAATCATCGGAAGCATTACTGCTGTCCTCTACATGCGGAACATTGTTTTCTCTGAGATATTGTTCTATCTGGGCTCTCGTGCAGCCCAAAAGAGGGCGTATGATGTTGCCTCTCACCGGCGGAATACCGCTAAGCCCCAGACTTCCCGTGCCGCGGGCAAGATTAAACAGCATGGTTTCCACGTTATCGTCAGCATTATGAGCGGTTGCAATCTTAGTACATCCGGTCTTTTCCGCAGCTCTGTTTAAAAAATCGTAACGCAGTACTCTTGCTGCCTCCTCAAGCCCCATTGAATGAGCTTTTGCATAAGCCTCCGCTTTTCCGTGTTCAAGCACAAGCTCAACATTATTTTCTTTGCACCAATCAGCTACAAAATTTGCATCCCTTAAGGACTCCTGGCCTCTTATGCCGTGTTCAAAATGTGCTGCACACACGGAAATATCAAGTTTTTCTCTCATTGAGAGCATAAGCTTTAAAAGGCACATGGAGTCTGCACCGCCTGAAACGGCGCAGAGAAGCCTTGTACCTTTTGGCAGCATATTATATTTTTCTATTATATCAATATTCATCTTCGTGCCGTTTCTCGCATGAGCTGAAGCTTGTAAATTCAGGCAGCCAGGCCAGCTCCACGGTTCCTGTGGCGCCCTTACGGTTTTTAAGGATTATGGCCTCCGCAAGATTTGGATTTTCACATTCCTTATTATAGTAACCATCACGGTACAGACCTATAACAACGTCCGCATCCTGCTCTATTGCACCTGATTCTCGGAGGTCTGAAAGCATAGGCCGTTTATCGGTTCTGGATTCGTTGGCTCGGGATAGCTGGGATAAGCATATTACAGGCACATTAAGTTCCTTTGCCATAATTTTAAGCATACGGCTTATATCACTGACAGCCTGAGTTCGGCTCTCGTTTGACCAGCTGTGACCGCTGCCGGCAGACTGCATAAGCTGCAGGTAGTCTATAACCACAAGGTCTAATCCCTGCACTCTGCGGCACTGGGCATTCATATCGGAAACGGTAAGGCTGGGGTTATCGTCTATTTTTATGTTTGTAGCGCTCAGAGTCTGAGCAGCATTTGAGATGTCCACCCACTGCTGTTCCGAAAGCTGGCCTGTAAGCAGGTTTTGAGACGGTATGAGAGCCGCTCTTGATAAAAGTCTTGTAACAAGCTGTTCTCTTGACATTTCGAGAGAAAACATGGCTACTGTCTTATGCAGATTCATAGCCGCATACAAAGCCATATTCAGCGCAATACTGGTTTTTCCCATACCGGGTCTTGCTGCTACAAGTATAAGTTCGGATTTATTGAGACCCAGAATCATTCTGTCCAAATCCGGCAATCCGGTAGATATACCGGGTATTTTTGAGCCGGAGTCCGCTGCCTCTGAAAGATCGTCAAATACATTCTGCACAACGGCTGAAATCGGCATAAGTCCGCCGATGTCCCGACCCTGGCGGAGAGCAAATATTTTCCGTTCTGCCGCTTCCAGCATGACCTCGGCTTCGCCCGTGCCGTTATAGACCATTTCGTTAATCTCATCCGCCGTCTGGCCTAAACGCCGTAAAAGTGCCTTATCCTTTACAATTGCGGCGTATTCTTTTACGCCTGCAGCGGTGGGAGTGACCTGTAATATCTCGGCTATATACTTTTCGCAGTCCTCGCTGTATACGCCTCTGACCTTCATCTGGTCTAAAACCGTAACCGTGTCTATTCTCTGCCCATAGGAAAACATAGTATACATGGTATCATATATATCACGGTTTTGTTTAAGATAAAACTCATCTGCCCTGAGCATTTCCAGTACATCGGGTATACAGTTGGGGTCAAAGAACATAGCGCCTATGACCGCCTGCTCCGCAAGAGCAGAGTAGGGTATTTTTTTGCCCAAAAGCTCGTCCATTATACAGGCCGTCCTTTCCCGCTTATTTCTTACTTATCCTCTACTACCAGGACGTTAATATTTCCGCTGATTTCGTATCCAAGCTTTGCCTTTACGGTAAAGCTTCCAAAAGTCTTTATGGGATCTGCCTGAACAATCTTGTTCTTCTCAATTTCAATATCAAACTGCTCCTTGAGAGCCTTGCTTATTTCCTGAGAGGTGACAGCGCCGAAAAGCTTTCCGCCTGCACCGGCCTTTGCCTTTATAATAACCTGAACTTCTGCCAGTTTCTTTGAGCTTTCCAGTGCCTGTGCCTTCTCCTTTGCAATTTGAGCGGCCTTGGCTTTTTCCTTAAGACGCAGTGCGTTCAGATTATCGGCAGTTGCCTCGGTGGCAAGGTTGCGGGGTAAAAGGAAGTTTCTGGCATAACCGTCAGATACCTCTTTCATCTCGCCCTTTTTTCCCTGTCCCTTAACATCAACATTAAATATTACTTTCATTTCCTTATATCTCCTTTCAAGTCTTTAACCTAAATACTCTTCAATAGCACCATATACTTTTTCAGCTGCCTCGCTGTAATCCATGTTTTCAAACTGTGCTGCGGCAGCACTTCTGTTTCCTCCGCCGCCTAATTTTTCCATCAGAATCTGGACATTTATTTCTCCTATGGATCTTGCTGAAGCAAACGCCCCTCCTCTTCCGTTGGGAGCAACAACCACAGAGGCCGTAACACCGGAAATGTTAAGCAGTTCGTCTGCAGCCTGAGCCGCAACCACTCTGTTCTGGGGCTCCTGAGGTGCGGCAACTGCCACACCTTTATAAAGTTTTGCACTTTGAAGTATCTTGTACTTGGATATGGTGTCCTCCATATCTGTCTGGAAAAGTTTTTTAACCTCTGCCGTATCTGCTCCTATGCGCCGCAGATAGGAAGCGGCATCAAAAGTGCGCTCACCGGTGCGTATAGAAAAGCTCTTTGTATCTAAAACTATGCCGGCCAGCATAGCTTCAGCTTCTATCTTCAAAATATCCGATTCGTCCGCTATTTCCTGCAAAATTTCCGTTATAAGCTCGCAGGCAGAAGACGCATACGGCTCTATAAAGCCCAGTGCCGCATTCTGGATATATGTGGCGGCTACTCTGTGGTGGTCTATAACAGCAACTCTGTTGCATGCGCTCAGAAGATCCGGATATTCTACCTGCTCAGGCCGGTTGGTGTCAACAACCACTAAAAGCGTATGCCCGTCAGCTTTGAGAAGTGCCTCCTGAGGACTTATAAACATGTCTTTGTATTCTGCCTCTGCCCTGACTCTGTCTATGAGCAATCCGGCAGCATTCTTTTCCAGATCAATAACGATATTTGCCCTTACCCCGCACTTTCTGCTGAGACAGCATACTCCCACAGCTGCGCCCACAGCGTCAAGGTCTGCATAACGGTGGCCCATAACAAGCACCTGAGAGGAATCGCGCAAAAGCTCTGCAAGGGTATTTGCCATAACACGGGAGCGAACTTTTGTCCGCTTTTCCACTTCATAGCCGCGACCGCCGAAAAATTCAAAGCTCAGCTTGTTTTTAATAACAACCTGATCTCCGCCTCTTGAAAGGGCAAGCTCAATACCCATATCGGCAAACTGTATGCCTTCCACCAGATTTTCTCCATCCTCGCCTAAGCCTATGCTTATGCTTGCATTTATACCGGCAGGACTCTCTACCTGATGCATATTTTCAACTATTGGAAATTTCTGAAGCTTCATTTCACGGATATAGCGCTTTTCGAATACCACTATATAGCGGTCTCTGTCGTAACGGCGAAGTATACCCTTATTATCCAGACACCACTGCTGGAGCTTGTCCTCAATAAGCTCCCTTATATCATTCTTCACTCTGTCGGTCTGATTTTTAAACAGCTCCTCCATGTTATCCACAACAACTATGCCCGGGACAGGACGGGAGTTTTCATACTCAAGCCTTATATTGTCGTAATCTGTAACATCCACGAAGTAGCCTATACCCATGAATGCAGAGGTATCGTCCTCCTTGTCTGAGCGTATTATTTTACCGTGGAGCTGATATTTTCTTCCGCCTATCTCCAAAATGCTTGGATAAACCTTTTTCCCTTCCATAAGCCATTTACCGCTGAAGTCGGGAACTATATCTGAGATTGAGGCGTCCAGCCTTGAAACCACATCCGAGGCACACATTTCAAAGAAAGTATCGTTTCCCCAGATTATCCTGTAATCGTCCATTCTGAAAACTGCAATAGACAGCGGAAAATTCATAAGGGTATTGTTTTTTGCATTTTCCGTATCATATTTAACTTCTTCTATATATGCTGAAAGCTCTTTGGCTTTCTTGTGCTTCAAAATCACCACATATACGATGAGAATCAGCACTGCCACACCCTCAGCGGCAGCAAGATAATACATCTTAAAGAACATGGTGGCCGCGGCAAAGAGCAAAAGGAAGAACAGGTATACTCCCGCGCCCGGCTCAACAAGTTTTTGAATTTTTTTATTCCTTTTCATCGCTGTTCCTCCTTTATATGACAAAATACATAAGATAAAGCGAGTATATTAAATCATCATAGTATTCTAGCATATTTGCACATGCATTACAAGATTAATAATTCAGCCTGCTTTGCGAATACTAATGAATATATTAAATATAGGGGGAAATGCTTTGAAGGCTGTTATCATGGCCGGCGGCCAGGGCAAAAGACTTAAAGCCGTCTCCGGAGAGAGACCTAAACCCATGGTGGAACTGCTTGGCAGACCCATGATGGAGCATATAATAGAACTTTTAAAAAAGCAGGGTTTTACGGATATATGTGCAGCTGTAAAATACAGGGCACAGGATATAATGGATTACTTCGGTAACGGCGAGAAATTCGGTGTTAATCTCTCCTACCGGGTGGAAAAAGAGGCTTTGGGTACAGCGGGCGGTGTAAAAAATTGCAAAGATTTTTACGCTGATGATGACTTCCTTGTAATAAGCGGAGACGCCGCCTGTGACTTTGATTTAAAAGAGCTTATGGAAAAGCACAAAGAGGAAAAAGCGGCTGTCAGTATAGCTCTTCACAAGGACCCGGAGCCATTGAGCTACGGCCTTGCAGTAACAGACGAGGGCCGTCTTGTGCGTGCATTTATAGAAAAGCCCAAATGGCAGCGAGTTGTGACTGACCTTGTAAATACGGGCATATATGTGGTTTCACCCAAGGCTATGGAGCTTGTGCCGGACAATCAGCCCTATGACTTCGGAAAAGAGTTTTTTCCTTTGCTTTTAGAGCGTGGTGAAAAGGTTTTGGGAATACCCCTTGAAGGCTATTGGTGTGACGTGGGAACTCCCCTTTCCTACTATAAGTGCTGTGTTGACGCTCTCCAGGGCCGCCTAAAAATAAAGCCAAGCGAGAAGTTCATTCCGGCTAAAACGGAAGAAACTGAGGAAATGGCGGAAAACTCTTCCGTAAGCCTTGAATGTCCCTGCAAAAGCAGAGCTGCGCTTATGGGTGCCCTTTCCGAGGCGCTTCTAAGCATGGGAGCTGACTATTCCGACGGTATAAGGTTAATTCGTCCCAGATTTAATATGCACATTTCACCTTTAAGTAAAACATCGGCTCTCCGCATCGCAGTCTCATCGGAGGATACAGAGTACGCAAAATCCCTTGCCATATCCGCAAAAGAATTGGCAGAGGCATTCAATTTGTAATTGCAAAAATCCCGTTGGGTATAGTATAATCAACTATACCCAACGGGAAATTTTATATGGAGGTAGAGAGTAATGAATTTAGAAAAAACCATAAAAAATCTTGAACTTCGTGGATATAATGTTAAGTTTTTCCAAACCGGAGCTGAGGCCTCCGAGTATATCTGCTCTCAGGTAAAGAATACCGATGTAGGCATCGGCGGCTCCAAAACCGCTGAAGCTTTGGGCCTTTTTGAAAAGCTTGGCGAAAACAATTCGGTCTACTGGCACTGGAAAACTCCCGGCCCTGAAACCATAGCAAAAGCCAATTCCGCCCCCGTATATATTACAAGTGCAAACGCAATCAGCGAGGAGGGCGAGATTTTAAACATTGACGGCAAAGGAAACCGCCTTGCAGGTCAGGTATACGGAGAAAAGAAGGTCTACATAGTGGCAGGCACAAATAAAATCACCCCTGATTTTCACTCCGCTCTCCACAGAGCAAGAAATATTGCCGCTGTTAAAAACTGCGGACGTTTTGATAACAATAACCCCTGCAAGATTGACGGCAAGTGCCATGACTGCCGCATGAAGTCCAGAATATGCAATGCCCTTCTGGTGCTTTGGGGGCCAATGATGGGCATGGAAACTGAAGTAATTTTAATTGATGAGGAGCTTGGATATTAATTATGGTAAGAAGAGAAAAGGACAGAATATTTGAAGAAATCACCATTCAGAACGGACCCGCTCCCGTGCATGTGCGCCGCATTTTGCAGAGTCCTGAGGAAATGCTGAATAAGGGAAAGATTTTTAACCACACATATATCGAAAAGGGTGCCGGTATCGGCTGGCACATCCATAAGGGTACATATGAGTGCTACTATGTAATTAAGGGTGAGGGTCTCTATAATGACAACGGTATGGAGACAGTTCTCCACCCCGGTGACGTCACCTTTACAAACGACGGTGAGGGTCACAGCCTTATAAATAAAAAGGACGAAACTCTGGAAGTTATTGCCTTGGTGTTAAACACCTGATATTTATAAATATCCGCAGAAAAAATCAGCAGTCATTTTGACTGCTGATTTTTATTATAAGCTTATATGGCTTTAAATTTAAGTGTAACTTTAAACAGGTCTCCGTCAACACTAAGTTCCATGTCTCCGTTCTGCAGAGTGGTAAGGCTCTGGGCGATTGATAAGCCAAGACCTGAGCCCTCAGTGTTTCTGGAGCTGTCACCTCTTACGAAGCGTTCCAAAAGTTCCTCACTTTTCACATTCAGGCGCTTATCTGAAATATTGCGGAAGCTTACAATGGCATTACTGTCCTTTTTCTCAAGGTCAATATAAACTCTTGTCCGGGGCATGGCATATTTAATGATATTGTTCATCAGGTTATCAAATATCCGCCACATATGCTTGCCGTCAGCCATTATCTCTATTTTTTCCTCAGGCTGAGTGACTATGAGTTCAAGACCTTTTTCAGCCATTTTTTCCTGATACTCGCCTGCTGTCTGCTGAATAAGAACCCCAAGCTCCAGTTTTTGCAGGTTTACGGGCAGGCTGCCGGATGAAGCCTTTGAAGCCTCTACAAGGTCGTCAATAAGTTTTTTAAGTCTGGCGGACTGGCGGGAAAGAACTTCCAGATATTCTTTCATCTTTTCGTTTTCCGGCTCCTCCTTTTCCATCAGGTCAACATAGTTAACAATGGAGGTAAGAGGGGTTTTAATATCGTGGGAAACGTTTGTAATAAGCTCGGTTCTGAACCGCTCGCTCTTCATTTTTTCCTCAACGGCTTTCTTTATGCCGTCGGAAATGTTGCTGAGATTTTCCGCCTGCTCCTTTAAAGGGCCGTAGAGATACTTTGTGTCAATGCTGCAGCTCTCGCCTTCCTCCGCCACCTTCTTCATGCCCTGATTTATTTTCTTAAAGCAGGTCAGCAGGTAAAGAATACCGCCCAGTGCCAGAATTCTCGAAATAATCAGCCATACCAGCTGATTGTGAAACTCATAGCCGTTAAAGCCAAGTACAAGGATGTCAACCAGCATCAGCGCTGCAACCACTGCCATAGGTCTTATGGATTCGGGAAGATACAGGAAAAACGCTTTTACATATTTGGCGCAGAAGCCTATAAGCTTTTTAATCCATTTCCAGATCCACAAACACAGCTTATACAAAAGGCAGCTTTTCCATACACCGGATATAAATCCGCCTTTTTTCATTCTGGCTGCAAAGCACATGCAGTAGATCGTTACCGCAAACACGGCTGCCGCAGCTGCTGCACTTGCGCCTATTAAGGTGACAGCCGTATTAAAAGACGGCATTATTGCAAAACCAAATAAGAAACATAAAAAGCCTGCTGCTCCCACAATAACGGTCAACCCATCAAAGGGAATTTTTGCAACGGAGTTGAGGTAAATTTCCTCTTCTCCCTTTTTATGTCCTGCCGAGGCCATAAGGAAGCAAAACAGAATTGCAAATATTATAGCAGAAATACCGCAGATAACCATGGCAGCATAGCGGACACTATATAAAAAATCGGCATACTTTGCACTCTGGTATATATTGTCGTTTGCAGTAAGAGGCAGCACATACGCGTCAACACGAAAGCCCCGGACATTTTCAAGAATGGGAGCTTCCTTCGCATTTCTCATAAAGGTGAGATATGTGTATTTATCAAAAAGTCCCTCGCTGTAATGTGCTCCGTCCTCATAGTTTCCGCTCAAATAGTACAGACCGGTTTGGGCTATGGTTTCCTCTCCCTTTTCCAGTCCCTCATATACCTGCTTTTCTTTACCGTTGGGCAGAAGTTCATAAACATTATAGCGCAGGTTGCTTTCCTGTTTTGACTCATCGTTTTCATACCACATTTCGTCATTGCCATTGTACATATTGTGCAGGTTTCTTTCGGCTGTCGATATTATCTTTTCATTGTAGTATTCGGTATAGCTTTTTTCGTATGCCCCGTCATAATATGCATCTGCCACCATTGCACCGAACATTACTACAGCAACGCCCATTACGCACAGCAGTATCATGGCAATTATTTTTGCCCACAGGCTGCTTTTAAGCTTTTTCATTTCATTTACCCCTTTCGATTTTATATCCCTGTCCCCACACAGCCTTAATATATCGGGGCTCAGCAGGGTTGATTTCAAGTTTCTCTCTGAGGTGACGAATGTGTACTGCAACGGTGCTGTCCGAGCCGAAAGGTTCATCTTTCCACACTTCCCGATAAATTTCGGAGGGTGAGAAAACATCGCCGGGGTGAGACATCAGGAATTTCAGAATGTCGTACTCTCTGGGAGTAAGATTTACTCTTTCACCGTCAAGAGTCACTTCTTTTGACTTATCGTCAAGGGAAATACCGCCTATATTAACGTTGCTGCTGCGGACATTTCCTCCGCCTAAAAGCATATAGCGTCTAAGCTGAGAGCGGACTCTGGCCTGAAGCTCCACAGGGTTAAAGGGCTTTGTAACATAGTCGTCAGCCCCTACATTAAGCCCCAGTATTTTGTCTGTATCCTCACCCTTTGCAGTAAGTAGGATAACAGGTACGTTGCACTCTTCTCTGATTTTAACCATTGCGGCTATGCCGTCCATTTCCGGCATCATAATATCCATGAGCACCAAATGGACTTCGTTTTCTCTCAGCAGCTCAATGGCCTCCTTACCGTTATAGGCACACAGGGTTTCGTAACCGTCGCTCTCAAGGTAAATTTTAAGGGCGGAAACTATGTCCTTTTCATCATCGCAAATTAAAACTCTGTACACTCTTTTCACCTCAACTGTATTGTAAATCAAAGTCCGTTTAAGAATAAAGGGGGTAATTGTTTAAGATTCTATTAAGATTATTTAGTCAAAAACCGAAGCTGATAAACAGCCTCGGTTTTTCTCTTATTCATCAAGTTTAAGAACTGCAAGGAATGCCTCTGTGGGTATTTGCACAGTACCCAGCTGACGCATCTTCTTTTTGCCTTCCTTCTGCTTTTCAAGCAGCTTTTTCTTTCTGGAAATATCGCCGCCGTAGCACTTTGCAAGCACGTCCTTACGCATGGCTTTTACAGTCTCACGGGCAATTACCTTTCCGCCGATAGCGGCCTGAATAGGAACTTCAAAAAGCTGTCTGGGGATATTTTCCTTCAGCTTTTCGCAAAGCCTTCTGGCTCTGGGATAGGCTTTTTCTCTGTGGGCAATAAGGCTCAGAGCATCCACCTGATCTCCGTTTATAAGAAGGTCAACTTTCACAAGGTCAGACTCCTTATAGTCCGAGAACTCAAAATCCAGAGAAGCATAGCCCTTGGTTCTGGCTTTAAGGGTATCAAAAAAGTCATAAACTATTTCGTTTAAGGGCATATCGTAGTGCATTTCAACAAGGTTGCTGTCAAGGTACTGCATCCCGTTATATACACCGCGTCTGTCCTGACAGAGAGGCATAATATTACCAACGTATTCGTTGGGAGTTATAATAGATGCCTTTACATAAGGCTCGTAAGATTGAGCAATAGAGACAGTGTCGGGGTAATTGTGGGGGTTATCAACCATAACCTCGCTGCCGTCAGTCTTTACCACCTTGTATATAACGGAGGGCAGAGTTGTGACCAGCTCCAGATTAAACTCCCTTTCCAGTCTCTCCTGTATAACCTCCATATGGAGCATACCCAAAAATCCGCAGCGGAAACCGAAGCCCAGGGCAGCAGAGCTTTCGGGCTCATAGGAAAGTGAAGCGTCGTTTAATTTGAGCTTTTCCAATGCGTCTCTCAGATCAGGATATTTTGAGCCGTCCTCAGTGTAGATACCGCAGTAAACCATAGGTCTTGCAGGGCGGTAGCCGGGAAGAGCTTTCTCGGCAGGACGTGCAGCCTCTGTAACGGTGTCGCCCACCTGAGTATCGGAAACGTTCTTAATGCTGGCTGTAAAGTAACCCACATCACCGGCAGAAAGCTCCTCGCAGGGTTCAAGCCCCACCGGGCGCAGATGGCCTACTTCCAGAACCTTATATCTGGCGCCGGTGGACATAAGTTTAAGCTCCATATCCTTACGGATTTTACCGTCCATAATTCTCATAAAGACAATTACGCCCTTATAGTTATCGTACTGGCTGTCAAAAATCAGCGCCTTTAAAGGTGCGTCCGGATCGCCTGAAGGTGCAGGAACGTTTTGAACAATATCTTCCAGTACAGCATCAATATTAATGCCTGTCTTTGCGCTGATCTCCGGAGCGTCCATGGCGGGTATGCCGATTATTTCCTCAACTTCCTCTTTGACCCGCTTAGGGTCGGCGGCAGGAAGGTCAATTTTGTTAACCACCGGCAGAATTTCAAGGTCATTCTCCAAAGCAAGGTAGGTATTGGAAAGAGTCTGAGCCTCAACACCCTGAGAAGCGTCAACCACCAGCACAGCACCCTCGCACGCTGCAAGAGAGCGGCTGACCTCATAGTTAAAGTCAACATGTCCCGGTGTGTCTATAAGGTTCAGAGTATACTTCTCCCCGTCTTTTGCGGTGTATTCCAAGCCAACGGCTCTGGCCTTAATTGTTATGCCCCTTTCCTTTTCCAAATCCATATTATCCAGAATCTGGTCTGACATTATACGCTGCTCCACCGCTCCGCACTTTTCTATAAGGCGGTCTGAAAGAGTGGACTTACCGTGGTCAATGTGGGCAATTATTGAAAAATTTCTGATGTGTTTCTGATCCTGCATTATTCTTCTCCGTTAATCTGGTCAAGTACACTTTCCGCTCTGTCAAGCACATTGCGGATCTGGCCTATAAACGCTTTGGCGATGCCGATATTTTCTCCGCCCGGGTCGTTGGAACGACATAGCATATAATCAGCCGTGACGCCGTAATAGTCGCAGGCCCGGCAAACAAAATTAAGACCCGGCTCTCTGGCTCCATTTTCATAATGGCTCAAAAGCGCCTGACTTATTCCAAGCTCAGCGGCGGCCTGACGCTGGCTTATATTTTTTTCCCGGCGCAGCGCCGAGAGGGTTTCGGGAAAATTTCTCTCCATATATATCTCCGCTTTCTTTGATAACAGACTGTATTATAGCTGTGATTTGCACTTTTGTAAATACAAAATGTGATAACTTCTTGAAAAATTTCTTTTATGGTGGTAAAGTATATCTGTTAGCATATAAAAACCAATTTTTGGAGGTATTTTAAATGTTTGAAAACCTTATTGACGTACTCAAGGCAAACCCCCGCAAGATAGTTTTCACCGAGGGTCACGATGCACGTATACTTGAAGCAGCCGCAAGACTGAAAAAAGATGGCTTCCTCACTCCCGTTCTCGTAGGTAATGTTGACGTTGTAAAGGCAGAAGCCGCAAAAGGCAATTTTGACATTGAGGGTCTTGACATTGTAGATCCCGCCACTTCCGATCTTATGGACGAGATGGTAGAAAAGATGGTAGAGCTCCGCAAGGGCAAAATGTCCGCTGAGGACTGCAAAGCTGCTCTCCAGAAGGGCAACTACTTTGGAACCATGCTGGTAAAGCTTGGCTATGCAGACGCTCTTCTGGGCGGCGCAACCTACTCCACTGCCGATACAGTTCGTCCTGCTCTTCAGCTCATTAAGACCAAGCCCGGTGCAAACCTTGTTTCCTCCTGCTTTATTATGGTTCGCGGAGACGAAATGAAGGTCATGGGTGACTGTGCTATTAACATCTCCTATGAGGACAAGCTGGATAAGGAAGGAAACGTTACCCTTTCCGCCGCAGCTCAGCTGGCTGAGGTTGCTATTGAGACTGCAAAGACAGCAAAGGTATTCGGCGTAGACCCCAAAGTTGCAATGCTCTCCTACTCCACCAAGGGTTCCGGTAAGGGCGCAAATGTTGACCTTGTCCGCAATGCAACCGAGATTGCAAAGGAAATGGATCCTGAGCTTGCAGTTGACGGCGAAATGCAGTTTGACGCAGCTGTCTCCCCTGTTGTGGGTCAGCTCAAGTTCCCCGGCAGCAAGGTTGCAGGCTATGCAAACACCTTTATTTTCCCCGAAATTCAGTCCGGTAACATCGGATACAAAATTGCTCAGCGTCTTGGCGGATTTGCCGCTTACGGTCCTATTCTTCAGGGTCTGAACGCTCCTATAAACGACCTCTCCCGCGGCTGCGATGCTGAGGAAGTTTACCAGATGGCAATAATCACTGCAGCTCTTGCATAATATATTTTTGCAGGAAATTTTTATAGGTTGTAAATTGTTTAAGTCTAAAAAGGCTTTGCTTTAATTATAGCGGCTCCCACATAGCTCGGAGCCGCTTTTTTATAAGGATGTGACAGCTTGGAAAGAGAAGATTATATGCGTGAAGCCCTTAAACTTGCAAAAGAGGCGGGAGAAAAGGGCGATGTGCCTGTGGGCTGCGTTATAGCCGATAAGGACGGCAAGATTATAGGCCGCGGCAGAAACCGCCGCGAGGAATGTTCCGACGCAACCGCCCACGCAGAAATCGAAGCGATAAGGCAGGCGTCAAGCTATCTCCGTGACTGGCGTCTTACAGGCTGTACTCTTTATGTCACTTTAGAACCATGCCCCATGTGTACGGGGGCTATAATAAATTCCCGTATACCCACGGTGGTTTTCGGAGCACGGGAGGAAAATTCCGGCTCCTGCGGCAGTGTTATCGACCTTTTTTACGAGTCTTACGGACACCGTCCGGCAGTCTACTCAGGGCTTCTAAAAGATGAGTGTTCAGAAATAATGAAAGATTTCTTTAAAGGCAAAAGATAAGCGCCGGGATTAAAATATCCCAGCGCTTTTTCACATAAGTTGTTTAATTTTTATTCTTTTATTGTTCCGTCAGCATTAAAGAGGGGAAGTGGCGCAAGGCAGATAATATCATGTCTCTTCTGTGCATCGCCCTCAGCAAGAACCGCCATTTTACCGGCAACAATACCGCCGGCCGCTGTGACCAGCTCTTCCATGGCGTGGAGGGATTCACCGGTAGAAATAACGTCATCAATAATAAGCATACGCTTGCCCTTGATAAGCTCTGCATCCGCAGTGTCAATAACAAGCTTCTGTACGCTCATGGTGGTGATGGACTTAACATTAACCTCAAAGGTGCCGCTCATATAAGCCTTAGCGCCTTTTCTGGCGAGGAAATATTTATTTGCTCCGCTCTGACGTGCCATCTCGTACAGCAGTGGAATTGCCTTGGCTTCGGGGGCAATAAGGTAATCATATTCGGGTGCAAGCTTTAAAAGCTCCGAGGCACAGTGAACGGTGAGTTCCACATCTCCGAACATTACAAAAGCGCCTATGTACAGATCATCTGAAACTTTACACAGGGGCAGATCCCTTTTAAGGCCGGCAACATCCATCTCGTAAGTCATTTTTATTCCTCCTGAGAATAATAAGCAAATTTTTAATTTTTTTATGGGATTTAACCCCATACTCTATGTATTCTACCTGTCCATACTAAAAAAATCAAGTGGAAAACTTGCATTTATACCTTTATTTTCGGGCAAAACAAAGGACCGCAGAAATATTTCCGCGGTCCTTCGTTTTTTTGGGAGAAAAGAGAGGATTTATAGGAGTAGAAAAGTAGCTTATTAATATGCCTCACCGAAAATCGTTATTTTCTTTGAGGCGGGGGTGGCAATATTTTCAGAAGGTTTCAGATCATCAAATGTGATGCTGAGAGTTTTGCTCTCACCGGCTCTGTACAAAGTTATTTCGGCAGTATCACCGGCTGAGAACTGGCGCACAGCCTTTTTAAGGTCTGTGGGGTTCTGTATTTCCATGTCACCCAGTTTTGTTATAATATCTCCGGCCTGAATACCGGCTTTTTCGGCAGCACCATCGGGCTCAACGTATTGGACATAGGCTCCGATAGGCATGTTGTAATACTGGCTGAACATTGAGTTGTAACGTTCGTCAAGATGTACACCCATATATGCCTTGCCTGTAACATAGCCCTTGGTTATAAGATCATCAACAATTGATACCACATCATTTATGGGTATTGCAAATCCAAGACCTTCAACATCGGAACCCTGAGATTTTGCAGTAACAATTCCCACTACCTGCCCCTTATCGTTGTATGCGGGGCCGCCGGAGTTGCCGTGGTTAACGGCGGCATCAATCTGGAACATGTTTATAGGTTCTGCCTTGTCCTCGGTGGTTATGAGTCTGTCTTTTGCGCTCACAGTGCCGGTGCTCATGGAAAATTCCAGTTCACCCAGAGGGTTGCCCACAGCATAAATGCTGTCCCCTACCATAAGTGCGTCACTGTCGCCAAACTGAGCAGGCTTCAAGCCCTGAGCATCAATCTTTAATACCGCAATGTCGTTGCATTCTTCAACGCCCACTATTGAAGCGGAATATTTAGTTCCGTCATGAACCATAACGGTAACTTCCTGATTACTCTTGTAGGCAAGCTCAATAACATGATAGTTTGTAAGGATATATCCGTCTTCAGAAATTATAAAGCCCGAACCTGTAACTGCCTGAGGCGTTGTCATCCCGAAGAAGTTTATATATGTTACCTCTGAGCTTATACCTACCACCTGTTGGCAGGCCTGAGCATATATCTGAGAAGGAGAACGCTTATCAGCGCTGTTAACAGGCTGTGCCGAGACACTGTTTCCGTTAAATTCTTTCAGTTCATCAATAGTCTGATTTACATCTGCAATTTTAGCATTGAAATTATTGCTGAGAACCCCGCTTGTAACTGCGGCACCAATTCCGCCGCCGATTAAAGCACATACCAGACAAATTGCGATAAGCTTACCTGTCATTCCGCCGTTTCCCTTCACCCGTGGAGGCTTGGGAGCTTTAGGCGGTTTTTGAGGCGGAGTGTAGTATCTGGGAGGCACTGTACTCTCGTTTGCCGGAGCATAGTGGGCATCAGAATAAATCTTCTGAGTATAGCCATTTTTATAATGGTATTCACCGTTTACTCTGTCTGTATCGCCGGAGTATCCGGTATTTTCATGAGTTTCCGTAGAATTATTTGCGGTGGAATTTGCTTCCCGCTGATTATTCATGTTTTCTTCGGACCCGTTCATTATTTTGACCTCTTTCATCTGGTATCTTGATTACGTGGTTTAATATAATCTAAATTTATGACCTTGTAATGAACAAACTCACAAGAAATTTTAAACAATCACTTCATATCTTGTTAACTGCCTGTCGCAAATTCGTCCACCGGCGGCCCCTTCAAGGTTCTGACTTTAAGTTCCGTATTTTCATTCAGCCACTTAATAGTGCGTTTGGCTGAAGCGTCTAAGGCACAGAAAAATCCATCCCAAAATGTATCCACAGGATTTCCGTTTTCATCTTCAATTTTTCTGTGTAGCTGTATCTGAATTCTGAAGTTTGTCAAGTTTTCGTTATAGATTCCCTCGTCACCGGGATACTCCCGTCCGATAAGTCCCTCTTCCATATCGGGGAGGATGCAGTCATAAAAGAGCTGATGGGCCTGCCTTGCTGTCAGGGTGAGGCTTTGAGGCGGTTCATTGCCCTGGTTGTAGCTATACTGGGAATTCTCGTAAATTTCACAGTAGCTTATATTATCCTCTGTTACCGGAGTTTTGGGAAGATAACGCAGTTTAATAACTTCGGGACTGTTTATAATTTCATAATAGCGGTTCATGTTGCTGCCTGGTATATCGAACTGATCCGAACGTCCCCCTATGCTGTATTCTCTTACAAGTTCCCTGCCATTATTCATAAAATAATGAATTCCAATAACAGTATTTGGATTTTTTAATTGTTCGTTGTCTTTTTTACTGAGAATAAGGCTTTTATGCAGCTGCAAAACCCTCTCTATGTTTTCCGGCTCCTGTATATTATAATAATCCAGATTTACGGATTTTATGTTTTCGGGTTCCGGAATGCGGTTTTCAAACCCGAACAGATTAAATTCCGCCCCCGTTACAACAGCCGCAATTACGGCACATGACACAATAAGACCTTTAAATTTTGATTTAAAAACGTAAAAGGATTTCTGCATCAGCATTTCGGCTCCATACCATCCCACGGCAGCTCCCAGGAGCATAAGGAGCATAATTACTACGGCAGCACCTGTACCTCTGAAAACAGATGGCGGCAGCATACTGCACACAAGTTCCGCCAGAACCAGTGCCGTTCCGAATGTCATGCAGTATTTGAATATGGGTTTTAATGATTTTACCGCCACAATATCCCCGGCAGTCTCCATGTTCCGCCTTTTATATATAAGAAGAGCTGCCAAAGAAAGTGCAATACCCACAGCGCAGTAAACACCCAGATAGCCTATACCTGCTACCTTAATTACGCCCTGAGCATCTTCATTTACAAGAAGGTGTCTGCCAAGAACCCGTATAGGGGTAAGGTATCCGAGAAAATTTCCGCCAAGGCTTCTCATGCCGTAAACGAATCTGCTGAAGATAAATTTAGAACAGTTTTGAACAACTGAACCGGTAAAATTCAGGACAAGGTATAACAGCGGCAGTATGGCTATACTGCCTGTAAGGCAGGCGCAAAAAAGTGCCATGCCATAGAAAACCATATTGCCCATAACAGTAATACCAAGCCACAAAAGCAGATATTTTACATTGGCTACCCCCATAACAGCGCTTACTGCAAAAACCACAATGTCTGATAGAAGCATAGGCATAATGCCCGTAAAGGCACAGCTTAAAAACATGGTTTCTCTCTTTATGGGCAGAGCGCACACCATACCGCAGCTGCGGGCAGAATAAAGATGAGAAAACACTGACATAACGGATACAATGCTGAAAATAAATGAGAGCTGCATTGTTTCATAGCCGCTGCTTATAGCAAAAAAATCCGCTGACTGGTTTAAATAGTTAGCAGTCTCAAGCTGGTTGTACACATTCACGGGCAGCTGAAATACAATGAGTACAAAATAAGCAGTCCAAACCGGCCAAAAGCGTTGGAGAAGGTTTAAGATAATACTTATATTAAATAATGGCGTCTTTGATTTCACTTTCAGCGCCTCCAAGCTCATAAATAAAAATTTCCTCCAATGTAAGAGGTAACACGTCCGTAAAAAGCGGGTGAGCGGCAGAAAGGCGCTGGGTAAGTTCCTCTGCATTGCCCCTCAGAATAAGCTGTTGTAATCTTCCGGTTGCAGAATGATGAACAATTTCCAGTCCTGCCGGTAATTTTTCTCCGTCCGGCAATGCAAGCTGTATTTTAACAAGGCTGTCCTGTAACTCTGAAAGCCCCCGCTCCACTATCATTTTCCCGTGGTTCATTATACCTACATAGTCGCAAACATCCTCCAGCTCTCTGAGATTGTGGGAGGACACAAGAACCGTAGTTCCCCTCTCTGCAACATCTGAAAGCAGAATACTCCACACCTGACGCCTCATTACAGGGTCAAGGCCGTCTACCGGTTCGTCCATAATAACCACATCAGGTCTAAGGGAAATGGCTATCCAGAAAGCCGCCTGCTTCTTCATGCCTTTGGAGAGTTTCCTCATTCTCCGCTTATCGTCCAAATTAAAAATTTCCCCCAGCTCCTTATAACGCTTGGGGTCAAAGTTCGGATATATTTTCCTGTAATAATCCTTCATGTCTGCAATACTGGCCTGAGGGAAATAATATACATCGTCGGGAATATATGAAATGCGGCTTTTAAGCTCCGGGTTTTCATACAGCGGTTTGCCATCAAGCAAAACTTCACCGCTGTCCTGGCGATAAATTCCAACCATGTGCCGAATGGCTGTGGTTTTTCCCGCCCCGTTGGGGCCTACAAATCCGTAAACCGTGCCTTTGGGTGCTTTAAGGTTCAGCCCGTCCAAAACCGTAAAGCCGTCAAAGCTTTTTCTAAGCTCTCTCAGCTCTATCATTTTCTTTTTCCCCCTTCAACATCTCCACCAGCTTATCGACGCTGTAACCAAAAGTCTGAAGCTCTG
Organism: Oscillospiraceae bacterium; assembly: GCA_020025675.1. Lineage (GTDB taxonomy): Bacteria > Bacillota > Clostridia > Oscillospirales > Oscillospiraceae > Limivicinus. The sequence continues at coordinate 45,324 of JAHHRS010000001.1, read as the reverse complement.
CAGCAGTCGCCATAAATTTTTTAAGCAGCTCTGTTCTTTTTGCTTCAATAATCTCCACATCTTCACATACGAAGCTGCCCCTTCCCGGTACAGAAAATATGTAGCCTTCATTTTCAAGTTCCGTATAAGCCCGCTGTATGGTGTTGGGGTTTATCGCAAGGTTTGCAGCAAGCTCCTTTACCGACGGTATTTTACTTGCCGGCGGTAAAACGCCTGAAATAATAAGCTGCCGGAAATTATCCCTGACTTGTTCGTATATCGACCGGGAATCCCGGTAATTTATATTTATCAAATCCTCGCCTCCGTCTTAAACGTGCTATATGTTTATATATAGTCAATATACCCCCCGTGTAAGACTTTGTCAATATTCATCAAATGTTCTGTTTTAAGTATGTTTTACAAGGAAAGCTTGTATCAAATTAGCATTTTAATTGTGTTTTTTTGTTATAATGAGCAAATATTTTTTATCTCTAAAAAATAAACGGCTTGCCGCCTGTATTTTACAGACAGCAAGCCATTTCGGAAACATTAACAGTAATTGCCGGATTATCCTGTTTAAATTCTGCAATTACATAATAATTGCTTTTTCCGGCTTTACAGTGTTTATATTACATTGAGTCCCGTCAGGTAACGGCGCATCATATCAAAAACATGGTTTCCTGCCATACGGCGGATAAAACTTCTCGTGCGGTAGGTGCCTAAATGCAGCTCCTTAACATAGGTTTTATCAGCGGCCATTCCCACAAACACGGTGCCTACTTCATGCACTCCGTCTCCGTCAGGACCTGCAAGACCTGTAACCGAAACACCGATGTCAGCGCCGCACAAAACTCTGACTCTCTCAGCCATTTCCTTTGCAACTTCATAGCTGACAGCGCCTTTTTCCTCAATGAGCGTTGGGTCTATGCCCAAAACCCCGGCTTTTACCTCATTTGTATAGCTGACAACGCCGCCCTTAAATACAGCGCTTGCACCGGGAATGTCAGTAAAGCGACCGGCTACATCTCCGCCGGTGCAGCTCTCGGCGGCGGCAAAGCTCAGATTTTTCTCTTTCAGAAGCTCAATTACCCGCTCTTCGATGCACTCTATATCCACTCCGTAAACCCAGTCACCAAGTCTGGCTTTAGCCTCCTCCATAACAGGCGCTATCATTTTTTCTGCCTCTTCCTCGCTCTTTGCCTTGGCAGTTATCTGAAGCAGGCAGTCGCACTCTTTGGCATAGGGTGCCATGGTGGGGTTTACCATTTTGTTCATCTCATCTCTGAACATATAGTCAACAGCGCTTTCACCTATTCCGAACAGGCGGAGAGAGTGGGACACTATCTGCTCCTCTGAAAGTTTTTTAAGGTATGGCAGTCCCAGTTTTTTAAACATGGGTACGCACTCTTTGGGAGGGCCCGGAAACATGAGGACGATTTTGCCCTCGGCTTCAAAGGCGCAGCCGGGAGCGGTTCCCCACTCATTGTGGAAAACGGTACAGCCCTCAGGCAGCATAGCCTGAATGTAGTTGTTTGGTGTTACCTTTTTTCCGCCCTTTATATACTCATATATAGTTTCCATCTCCGCCTTGTTTTCAACAAGTTTAAGACCGAATGCGGAAGTAAGCACCTGCTTTGTAAGGTCATCACAGGTTGGACCTAAGCCGCCGGTGGTAATTATAATATCTGCTCTCTTTTTTGCAATTTCAACGCAGTCTTTGAGTTTTTCCGGGTTATCTCCAACAACGGTATGATATTTTACATTTATACCTATCTTTGAGAGCATCTCGGAAATGTCTCTTGAGTTGGTATTGGTTACATGACCTAAAAGCAGCTCAGTGCCTACACATATTATTTCAGTATTATAGACCTTATTCATTTTTAAGCTCTACCCTTTCTATTCCCTCAAGTGCCTCATTAACAAGCATCTCGATGTCAAGTGTGCTCTCTGCCTGCTCAACCTCGGAAACTTTAGGTCTTGTACGGGGATGTCGGGGAGTAAAGACTGTGCAGCAGTCCTCATACGGCAGAATTGAGGTCTCAAATGTGCCTATTTTTCTTGCGATAGTGACTATCTCTTCCTTATCAAATCCAATAAGAGGCTGTATACACGGCATATCCATTACTGCCTGAGTGGAAGCCATAGCCTCCATTGTCTGGCTTGCAACCTGACCTAAGTTTTCCCCTGTTACTATCGCCTTTGCGCCGTTGCTCCTTGCTATGCGCTGAGCTATTCTCATCATAAAGCGGCGCATAATAAGGGTGAAGTATTCTTCAGGGCATTTATCCCGAATTTCTTCCTGAATATGGGTAAAAGGTACGATTTCAAGGGTCATTTTTCCGCAGTAGTCCGTAAGCTGATTTCCCAGCTCTATAACCTTCTCCTTGGCAAGCTCAGATGTGTAGGGGAAGGAGAAGAAGTGGACAGGAATAAGTCTGACTCCGCGCTTTGCTATCATATAGGTAGAAACAGGGCTGTCTATACCGCCGGAAAGAAGTGTTACGGCAACACCGTTTGAGCCTAAAGGCATACCGCCTGCACCCTTAACGGGAGCAGCATGCACATATGCCGCCAGATCACGTACCTCAATATTTACCACAAGTTCAGGCTCATGCACATCAACAACGGTATCAGGGTAGGCATCCTGCAAAATTCCGCCCACATACTGGCTCAGCTCAATGCTTGTCATGGGGAAACTCTTGTCGCTGCGCTTGGATTCCACCTTAAAGCTGCGTGCATTTTCCATATCCTCTTTGAGATATTCCACCGCAAGCTTTGCTATCTCGTCCTTATCCTTGGCGCAGCCTGCGGCACGGGTAAGTTTTATAATGCCGAACACCTTTTGCAGAGCTTCGAAAGCTCCGTCCATATCGGCCTTATCGTCAGCTGCCTCAACATAAACGGTGGACTGGAGGCAATACACTTTGAAGTTGCCGTGCTTCTGGATAGCCTTACGCATATTGTCCATGAGTCTCTGCTCAAATGAACGGCGGTTAAGACCTTTGAGTATTATCTCACCTAATTTAACAAGAATTATATCGTTCATAAATTTTCCTCTTTTTAAATAAACTCGTAGCTTCTGTACTGTATAGCCTCGGCAATGTGCTCAGGGCCTATGTTTTCCTCACCTGCCAAATCTGCAATAGTTCTGGCTACTCTTAAAATTCTGTCATAGCTTCTGGCAGAAAGTCCCATTGAGTCAAAAGCACCCTTCATAAGACTTTCAGACTCTTCACCTAATGTGCAGAATTCTCTCAGCTCTCTGCTTCCGGCATGGGCGTTGCACATGGTGGAGTTCTCGCCGTAACGTTTTCTCTGTATGTCTCTTGCAGCATTTACCCGCTTTTTTATCATGGCTGAACTTTCCGCCTGTTCTCTTCGCCTCAATTCCTCGTATTCCAGCGCCGGAACCTCAACTATTATATCAATTCTGTCAAGAAGCGGCCCTGAAATTCTGCTGTGATAACGGCGTACATCCTTTTCCGAACATTTGCATCTTCCCGAAGGGTGACCGTACCATCCGCACTTACACGGGTTCATGGCACATACCAGCATAAAACGGCTTGGAAATGTAAATGTGCCTGAAACTCTTGACACGGTTACCTCGCCGTCCTCCAAAGGCTGGCGGAGCACCTCCAAAACATCGCTTCTGAATTCCGGCATTTCATCTAAAAACAGTACTCCGTTATGGGCAAGGCTGATTTCTCCGGGTTTTGGTACTGTTCCCCCGCCTGATAATCCTGCCGCCGAGACGGTATGGTGAGGTGAGCGGAAAGGTCTCTGTGATACTATGGGTCTTTCTCTGCTTGTAAGACCGGATACAGAATGTATTTCCGTACACTCTATTATCTCCTCCCTGCTCATGTCAGGCAAAATTGTTGGAAGCCGTTTTGCCATCATTGACTTACCGGCTCCCGGAGGGCCTATCAGCAGGATATTGTGTCCCCCTGCCGCTGCTATCTCAAAAGCCCGCTTTACATTTTCCTGTCCTTTAACATCTGCAAAATCCGGAAGATTTTCCTCTTTACTTTCTGTTTCCGGCGCAGCTGCCTCTTCTATCATCCGCTCCCCTTTAAGGTGCTTTATAAGCTGAGCCACATCCTTAACGGGATATACCGAAATTTCTCTTGCAAAGGCAGCCTCAGGGCCGTTGTCATAGGGAACAAACAGTTTTTTTACTCCGCTTCTCATAGCCTCAATAGCCATGGGCAAGGCACCCTGCACAGGGCGAAGCTCTCCTGTCAGGGAGAGTTCACCGATAAAGGCGCAGTCCTCCCCGGGATTTTCAATATCACCGACGGCTGAAAGAATACCGATAAGCATAGGAAGGTCGTACATAGTACCTGCCTTTTTCTTATCAGCGGGGGCAAGATTTATTGTCATACGGCTTACCGGAAAACGGTAGCCGTTATTTTTTATGGCGGCTCTGACACGCTCTCTGGATTCTTTAACTGCAACGTCCGGCAGCCCAACCACTTCAAAGGATGGGAGACCGTTTGTAATATAAACCTCTACCGTAACGTTGTAACCGCCGACGCCGCTGACGCCGAAGCTTCTTACTTTGGAAAACATCGTGTCCTCCTATTAAACCTTTAAAGCCCCAGAGGAAGCTCTGGGGCTTAATTTTATATTACTCTTCCTCTTTGGTGCAGGCGATGTTCAGCTCTTCAAGCTGTTTCGGCTCCACAAAGGAAGGTGCGCCCATCATCACGTCCTGAGCGTTTTTATTCATGGGGAAAGGAATAACCTCTCTTATGCTGTCCTCACCGGCAAGGAGCATAACCATACGGTCAACACCGGGGGCAATACCGGCATGAGGGGGTGCGCCGTAGCAGAAGGCATTGTACATGGCAGGGAACTTCTTCTTTACGTCCTCTTCACCAAGTCTCACCATTTCAAAGGCCTTTATCATTATTTCCGGGTCATGGTTACGCACAGCTCCGGAAGAAAGCTCAATACCGTTGCATACAAGGTCATACTGGTCGGCGGTAATGGTAAGTGGATCTACCTCTCCGCGCTCAGCCTTGAGCAGTATATCCAGACCGCCGGAAGGCATGGAGAAGGGGTTGTGGCAGAATTCAAGTTCGCCGCTCTCCTCGCCTATCTCGTACATGGGAAAATCAACTATCCAGCAAAACTCATAGCGTTCTCTGTCCATATGTCCGGGAACAGCTGCGCCCAGCATTTTGCGCATTACACCGGCAGTTTTCTGAGCAGTTTCTTTTTTACCGGCACATACGCCCACCAGATAACCTGGTTTCAGACCCAGCTTCTCGGTAATGGCCTCTTTGCGGTCGTTTATGAATTTAGCGACTCCGCCTGCAAATTCGCCGTCATCGCCTACTTTAAACCAGTAAGGCTTGCAGCCTGCCTGAACCTCAACGTCTGCACAGAGCTTGTCTATATTCTTTCTTGTCATGTCGCAATCGCTGACGGCAATGGCCTTAACGGTGTTGCCCTCGGCAAATGGGCCGAACTCTGTACCCTGTACAAGCTGGGTTATATCGTCAACCAGCAGGTCAATACGGAGGTCGGGCTTATCACTGCCGTACTTCTCCATAGCCTCAAGGTAAGGTATGCGCTTGAACGGAGCGGTGGAAGCTATATTATAAGTGCCGTATTTTGCAAAAATCGGTGGCAGTACTTCCTCAAGAACAGCAAAAACATCTTCCTGTCCTGCGAAAGCCATTTCCATATCCAACTGATAAAATTCACCGGGTGAACGGTCGCCTCTTGCGTCCTCATCACGAAAGCATGGTGCTATCTGGAAATATTTGTCAAATCCCGAAGCCATAAGCAGCTGCTTAAACTGCTGGGGAGCCTGAGGCAGAGCATAGAACTTGCCGGGGTGCTTTCTGGATGGAACAAGATAGTCTCTTGCGCCTTCAGGGGAAGAAGCGGTAAGAATAGGAGTGGTAATCTCCAGAAATCCCTGCTCAGTCATAGCCTGACGGAGAGCGGATACAACATTGCAGCGCAGGACTATATTCTTCTTAACAGCAGGATTTCTCAAATCCAAATAACGGTATTTAAGTCTCTGAGACTCATCAGCCTCACGGCTGCGGTTAATTTCAAACGGCAGCTCATTATAGCGGCAGCGGCCCAGAACCTCAATCTTCTGGGGCACAACTTCAATATCGCCGGTATTCTGCTTGGGGTTTTTACTGGCTCTCTCACGAACAACACCTTCAACAGAAATGGTGGATTCTTTATTGAGATTTTTTACTATTGAGAGCATATCCTCGCTCTCGCAGACCACCTGAGTTGTTCCGTAAAAGTCACGGACAACCACAAAGGCCAGATTGCCGCCGACTTCACGGACGTTCTCCATCCATCCGACTATTTTAACTTTTTCTCCCACATTTTCAATGCGGAGCTCGTCACAGGTATGTGTACGGGACTTTAACATGATTTCTACTCCTGCCTTATCTCTTATTATAAGCGCTTATTCTTTAATTACAGCGCCGCTGTTTTTTCTCTCTATGTTTTCCTTTATAAGCTTCACTGCATCTTCTGCCGTGAGCTTTATCTGCTGGCCGCTTTCCATATCTTTAACGGAAAGCATATTTTCTTTTATCTCGTCTTCACCAACAAAGACAACGTAAGGAACGCCAATCTTATCGGCATAGTTCATTTTACCCTTGAACTTTTTCTGTTCGCCGTATATCTGGGTGCGTATTCCTGCCCCGCGAAGTCCGGTAGCGGCAGAAATGGCATAACCCATATCTTCAGTCATAGGCAGAACCAATACATCGCAGGGTGAAGTTATCATATCGTCAGACAGAAGTCCCTGCTCCTGCAAAACGTAAAAAAGTCTTGTAAGGCCGATGGAAATGCCAACACCGGGAAGCTTTTTATCGGTGTAGAACTCAGCCAGATTGTCATACCTTCCGCCGGAGCATACAGAGCCTATCTCCGGATGCTCAGTCATTTCCGTTTCATAGACCGTTCCGGTATAATAGTCAAGACCTCGTGCAATGGTCAGGTCAATAGCGAAATTCTCCTCAGGTACGCCGAAAGCGGACAGGTATTTTGTGACCTCAATAAGCTCGCTGAGACCCTGATCGAAAGTCTCGTCCATGCCTTTATAAAGGCTTAAACGCTGGATAACCTCCGCATTTGTACCTTTTATAGCCATAAAGTCCAGAACATTATCGGCCTTGCAGGGCAGCATCTTCACCTCGTCTATAAGCAGGTTTTTTACTTTGTCTGCTCCTATTTTATCCAGCTTATCCACTGTGCGCATAATATCGCCTGATTTTTCGCTCATGCCGTTCATGGCGTAAAAACCGTTTAAAAGTTTGCGGTTATTAACTTTTATCTTGAATTTTGAAATTCCTAAAGTCTTAAATGTATTATATATAATAGCAGGGATTTCTGCCTCGTTTATTATATCAAGTTTTCCGTCGCCTATAATATCAATATCCGCCTGATAGAATTCACGGAAGCGGCCTCTCTGGGCACGTTCGCCTCTGTAAACCTTTCCTATCTGGTAACGGCGGAATGGGAAACTTAGTTTTGCATAGTTTGCGGCCACATATTTTGCAAGGGGAACCGTCAGATCAAAGCGGAGTGCAATGTCACTATCGCCTTTTTGGAAACGGTATATCTGCTTTTCAGTCTCTCCGCCGCCTTTTGCAAGGAGGACTTCCGATGCCTCTATAACAGGAGTATCCAATGGGGTAAAGCCGTAGGTGGAATAGCTTTTACGAAGAGCCTCCATCATTTTTTCCATTTTCATCTGCTCTTTAGGCAAGAGCTCCATAAACCCTGACAGGGTGCGGGGTGCAACCTTTCCCATTTTTTATCCTTTCCGCCCATACTTAAATCAGGGCATTATAATACGGCGCGACTATACAGCCGCGCCTTGATTTTTCAAAGCTCAGGCTTACCTCTTCTGGGGGTTAACAATATTACGCCAATCCAGATCGCCCCGTCTCAGTCCCTGAACAAGAACCTCCGCAGTTGCGGCATTTGTTGCAAAGGGGATTTGATGCTGGTCGCAAAGACGTTCTATTTTGTTAATATCCTCAAAGCCCTTAGGGTTCATAGGATCGCAGAAGAAAAGTACCAAGTCTATTTCGTTAAAGGAAATGCGTGCTCCGATTTGCTGTGCACCTCCCTGATCTGCATGCAGATATAATGTTATGGGCAAGCCTGTGGCCTCGGACACCAGCTTTCCCGTCACATGGGTGGCACAGAGATTATGCTCAGCCAGTATTCCGCAGTATGCAATACAAAACTGGACCATAAGCTCCTTTTTTCTGTCATGTGCCATTAGTGCTATATTCATGTTGTTCTCCGTTTCTTACTCTAAATCCACTTCAACGCTTACATTATAAACGTTGCCTTTTTAACTTTCAATACTTTAATTGCCTTTGTTACTTCAAAATATTCATTTCCGCTTCGGAAGTATCACTGTACTTTGAAAGGTTAATATAGGCATCCATTATATTTCTTGCTATAAACTGAATCTCGCCGCCGGCGTGGCCTCGCTCAACTACAACAGCTATTGCAATCTGGGGATCTTCGTAGGGGCCGTAGCAAATAAAAATACCGTCGTTTGTGATATTTTCACCTTTCTGCGCCGTTCCGGTCTTACCTGCGCAGTCCCATTCGCAGTTTGCCCATGTTTTGGCATTGAGTTCATTTCCCCAGTCATGAAGCACTTCGTACATGCCCTCATGGATGGCTGCCCAGTTATAATCGGCAGATTTTACGGTGCTGAGCTCTTCCGGCTCACGCTCGTATATTTTTTCACTGAAGTCAAAGCTTCGCACAGACTTCAGTATAGATGCAGAATAGCGGTGGCCTCCGTTTGCAATTGCGGCACAGTACTCTGCTATCTGCAAGGGAGAGAAAATACTATCGGACTGTCCTATACCTGCCTGCAGCGTATCACCGATTCGCCACTCGGCAACTCCGGCAAAGTCAATATGGTTTTGCTGATTAGACATGTTACCCTTGGTTTCCGTAAGTTCAATACCTGTACTTACACCAAGTCCCAGATTACGGGCATACTCACCCATTTTATCAACGCCCAGGTCATGGCTGACTGTGTAGAAGTAGTAGTTGCAGGAGTCTTTTATAGCATCTATCACATTTTCCTCAGGGTGCGTATAATGTTCGCCCTTTTTACCTGCGTTCCAAATCCAGCATTCAGGTGCGTAACCCTCGGCGGCGTACCTTGTGTAAACACCTTCGCATTTAATCTTCTGCTCAGTATTTATAATGCCTTCACTCAGGCTTGCGATTGCGGTACATGGCTTAAATGTAGAACCCGGAGCGTAAGCACCCATAAGCGCACGGTTAAAGAGCGGGGTATTCGGTGCCTCCATAAGCTCTTGATAGTCCTCCATAATGCGTGATACATCATAGGTAGGCCAGCTTGCTATTGCAAGGGGTGAGCCGCTTTTAACATCTACTACAACTGCGGCGGCACCTGTAATTTCGTCTTTAAGCTCAGGGTTAAATTCTCCTCGGGCTTTTTCTTCCTCCCGCTTTTGAGCTCTGGTAGCTATAAGGTCATTTACACCGTTATCAAGAATTCTTTCCACCTGTTCCTGAAGTGCAAGGTCAAGAGTAAGATACACATGGTTTCCGGGTACCGGTTCTTGGTCATACACCGTACTTAGCACCGTACCTGAGGGAGTCCTTATCTCCGTAACCTTACCGTCTTTTCCGTGCAAATATTCTTCAAATGCGTATTCTGCACCGTCCTTACCTACCATAGCGTTGTTGGCATAGTCCTTCAGGGAGTATTTTTCAAACTCCTCCTGAGTCATAAGGCCCACATATCCCAAAATATGTGCTGCGTACTCCGTGGCATAGTCTCTCACATATGCCCGCTCCACCTGAATACCAACAAGCTTTCTCTCCATAATGGAAGTAATGAGCTGCATGGAAGCGTCCTCAACAAAAATATAATCTGCGGTATTTACAGCATAGCGGACGTTAATTGAATATCGAACACCGGCGATTATTCGCATTTGCTCTGCGGAATACTTGTTGTCTATATCATATCTTGTACGCATATAGCTCATAAGCTCAACCGCCGATGGTTCGGGAGGTAATCCCGCCGCCTTAATAGAATCCTTTTTATCTTCAAAGTATGCCTTCAGCATGGTCTTTTCAATTTCGGTCATGTCTTTGTCATACTCAAACGGAGGGGCAGCGGATATGGGCAGATCGTCCGTATATTTATCCCCGTAGCTCTCAACCAGCTCAACCAGCTCCAGAATAACAGCATTGGGGTCTTCGTTTGCAAAAAGCTTGTCAGTATCTATTTTAAGGTTATAGCATTCCTTATTGCTGACCAGCACTCTGCCATAGCGGTCAAGAATATCGCCTCTGGCTGCAGTGACATCCCGCTTAACATTTTTTACTTCATTGCTCTGATTATAGTAATCTTCGCCTTCAATTATCTGAAGCTTATAGAGAAATACAAGGTATATTATAAGTAGGAGAGAAAAAAATATGGCAAGCGCCGCAAGACGCGCCGGTTTGATGGTTCTGTTCATATACTGTCCTTTCTCAGGATATAATCTGCTCTAAGCGTAACGTTTCCGGTTCTATGACTCACTCTATCCACTTTGCCGGCGGAAAGTACGCAAGCACCGCCGGTGGCAGTGAAAAAATAGTCTGGAGCAGAACGGTTACAAGCATGGCAGAGGCCCAGCCGTCAATTAACACAATCTTTATCATCTGTACCACTGCTGTTAAAAGAAGAGCCGCAAAAGCCGTAAGCATGTATGCAAAGAAACGCCTGTTTATAAAAAATTGTGACACGAAGCCGGCGGCAAAAGCTATTGCCGGGAATAATACGGTGAACATAGTGGCATTTTCCACAAAAGACATATCCGCAAATACTCCCATGACAAGAGCAAAAACCGAGCCCCATGTGGCACCTTCAAACATACCCACAGCCACAGCCACAGCAGGCAGAACCATAGGACAAATGCCAAAAAGTCTAAACTGCGTAAAGAGCATGTTCTGGCACACAAGGGCAAGAAACATGTAGAGCAGATAATAGAGAACTCTTTTAATATTGACTTTTGCAATAATTTCTTTCAAGGCTTATTCCACCACTTCATAGCTCTTTATTATAAACACCTGTACCAGTGAATCCAAATCACACTGAGGTGTAACTATGCCGTACTCTATCTGTCCGCCGGCTTCAGTCTGAATATTGCTTATAGTTCCTATAACAAGTCCCGCAGGAAAAGATCCGCCGGAGCCGGAGGTCAAAACCTCGTCTCCAACATATATCTGTGCTCCGTCTGCAAGGAAGGTGAGCTTTGCCTGTTTTTCTTTCATGAGGGAAAATTCACCCACAACAAGGCCTGAGCTTCCTGTTGAACCCACATATGCGCCCACGCTCATGTCGGCGTCTATAAGTGTGCTTACGGTTGCCCATGTTTCGCCAAGCTCAGTAACCTGACCTACCAGTACGCCGTACTCGGTAACTACCGGGTCGCCCAGCTCTATGCCGGAACTTTTGCCTTTACTTATAGTAAATGAAGATGACCAGTTAGAGGAAGACCACAGCACAACCTTGCAGGACTCCATCTCATAGTCGGTATGCTTTTCCTGCAAATTCAAGAGCTGTCTCAGTCTGTTATTTTCTTCCGTTGCCTCTATACCTTCACGGGCGGATTTTTGCGCATCAGCCAGCTGGGCTCTCAGTGACTCATTTTCAGCCATAAGAGATTCATAATCGTAAAGGTAACCGTAAATACTGTCAAACCAGTTTACGGCGGAGCTCAGCACCTTCTGTAACGGGGCTTTAATAACTCCGGTAGCATTTTGAAGGAAACTAACATTTCCGCCTCTTGCAGCGGCGCTCAGGCCAATCAATAGTGCAACGGCCAGAACAATTACCCCAATGCGTATTCCGTTTTTCTTTAAATACTCTTTCAAAGGATATAAACCCCCTGCTCTTTAAGCATTTCACCCAGCAGACACACAGGAAGACCCATAACGTTAAAAAAATCTCCCTCTATGCCCTTTACGAACAGGGCTCCAAGTCCCTGAGCCCCATATGCGCCGGCTTTGTCCATAGGCTCGCCGGTCTTAACATAGGCGCAAATTTCCGCCTCTGTCAGGCTGCGGAAATGTACACGGCTGAGTTCGTGCCTTGCTGTTTTCTGTCCGTCCTTAACAAGACAGACTCCTGTATATACCTGATGGACATCTCCGGACAGTTCCGAAAGCATGTCCCGTGCCTCTTTTTCTGAGTGTGGCTTACCCATCACTTTACCGTTATGGAAAACTATGGTGTCAGCTCCTATAACCAAATCCTCTTTATTCCGATTCTCCGCCACTTCCAAGGCTTTCTGCGTTGCCAGAGCCTCAACAAGAGCACCGGGGGCAAGACTAAGATTAACCTTCTCCTCCCCTTTTGCCGGAATTATCTTCAAATTTTTAAAACCAAGCATTTCCATAAGTTCTTTTCTTCTTGGTGAACCGGATGCAAGAATAATTTCCATTGTATCTCCATTCAGCCGCCTGTGCTGCGGCGTGGTTTTAGTCAACGCCCCTGTAATAAAGCCCTCTGGTGAGAACATTTGGCTTATAGTCTGAAATGCCCAAATAGCCCTTGGCTACCTCCACGCATTCTCTGGGGCTCTCGGTAGTAAACATCAGCCGAAGTCCCCAAAGCCCCGCAGAATATAAGTCTTCTTTTTTATCTGCAAGGTACAGCTTGTGGGCATTATAAATAACGTTGCGGCATCCGAATTCCTTTACTACGGGGAAAATATTCCCCATACGGTCCGAAAGCTGACCGGGAGTGTGACAGTTACAGCGTCCGGCGCTCTCGTGCATTATGCACTGATCCGACACCATAAGAGGCAAACGACCGTATACTATCAATTCAGTATCCAGAGGTTTTGCCAGAGATTTTATCTGGGAAAGCCGCAGCTCAAATGATGCAGTAGCTGATAAAAAGCCCGCTTCTTTAAGCGTTTCAAGACTCCATGAGTTAAAGGTATTAAGACCGAAATCTCCTCTCAGCTTCATTCCTGCGGCTGAAACCATGAAGGCATGACCCAGATTTCCTACAAGAGCCTCATTTACACCGAAATCAAAAAGCTTTTGAAGCGAGGAAAAAACCTCTTTTGCCTGATTGTCAGTTATTATTCTGGGCAAAACCGCAACCGGTCTTGCTCCGTTATCAATGAAGGGCCGCATAAGCTCAAAGTGCTCTGACATTACAAGCGCCGGTGCATAAATATAATCGGGCTTCAGCTCCGCAAGCTCAGGGGTGAGCTGTTCCTCGGTTCTGACTTGGAAAATAACGGCAGGGTCGGAAATAGCAGGAACATTTACCGGCATAGGAGGCATTTTGTAATTATGCCTTACCGGAGGTACTGCTCTTCTCTCGGAAATTTCAGACACAAGCTTTCTTCTGAGCTCATTTATCTCCGATGCGGGTAGGAAAAGTCCCGGGTCTGCCTTTGCCTTATTTTCCACGCAGTTATACGGCGTACCGCCGGTTTTAAACATCTGCTCGGTAAGATAAGCCTCTGTAATTCCCTGACGTCTGGCCTTCTCCGGTACAGGCCCATAAGCCACGGCCTTGTTTCCGTCATTATCAAAAGCAATAGCCTTTATTTTTTCGCCTTTTTCGGCAACTGTATAGAAGTGAACCGGAACTCTCCTAAGCTCACCTTCCGCATAGGCCTTTCTGGCGGCGGCGAAAATTTTGTCCGAGTCCTTGTCAGGCTCTCCGCGGACACCGAACATATCCTGCTTGTCTCCGTCAAAATACCCCTGAGTAAAGCCCTGTCTGGAAAAGACCTTTTCTAACATTTCCATCTCCTCCGGAGTTGGCTGTCGATGCTCTTTAAGGGCTTTGGAATATATTCCTGTAACAATGCCGCTGTATTCGGGGCGTTTCATTCTGCCCTCTATCTTAATACAGCTAACGCCTGCCTCTTCTAACTCTTTAAGTCTGTCAACAAGACAGTTATCTTTTAATGAAAGAGGATAATCGTCCATTCTGCCGCCCAGACTGTACTGCATACGACAGGGCTGTGCACACATGCCCCTGTTTCCACTGCGGCGGCCGATAAGACTTGACATATAGCACTGACCCGAATGGCAGAAGCATAAAGCACCGTGGACAAACACTTCTGTCTCTATTGATGCGTTTTTAGAAATAAATCTTATCTGTTCAAGACTCAGCTCTCTTGCCAAGACAGCTCTTGTAAGGCCCATTTCGGCCGCTGCTTCAACACCGGCAAGATTGTGAATACTCATCTGAGTGCTTGCGTGGAGAGGAATGTCCGGAAGAGCCTTTCTTATGGCTCTCACAAGTCCTAAATCCTGAATTATAATGCCGTCTGCTCCCGCCTGAGACGCAATTCTTGCGGCGTTTACAGCTGCCTCCATTTCCCTGTCGTTCACAAGCGTGTTCAACGTAACGTATACCTTGCAGCCTCTTATTCGGCAGTAGCGAACAGCCTTCATAAATTCTTCGTTTGTAAAATTCTTAGCGCCACGGCGGGCGTTAAAATCTTCCATGCCCATATATACGGCGTCTGCCCCGTTTTGTACGGCTGCAATGACCGCCTCCGGGGAACCCGCGGGCGAGAGTAGCTCTATCATTCTCTGCGCTCCTCTGCGTTTTTATATAAATATCAATTTACGCTATGATACAGGGTAATTATAGCACACATCTGGCTATTGCGACAAGCTTATTTTAATGTTATAATATAAATCTGTCAGAAACAAATTGTAAATTATTCAAAAGGTACTTAGAAATATGTGGGAAAACAGCACAGATAATTCCATATTCCTGCCCGCGTTGGACAAAATAATTTCCGCCCACGACGGAGACATGGCGCTTTTATACCTCTACTATCTCAAAAAGGGGGAACTTGACCCGGAGGATGCAGCCGTCACCTTATGCCGCACTATGGCAGAAATTACCGCCGCAGAAGAAAAGCTTCGTCGGCTTGAGCTTCTTCCCGGCAGCTCCCGTAAATCATCCGGTGCGCCGAGTCCTGCGCCTCAAAATACCCCACCGGTTAAAACTGTGGATGACGGGGTGCCTGATACTGAACTTCCTGAATACACCTCTGCTGAGATTTCCCTTCGTTCAAAAGAAGACGGAGTATTTTCCGGGCTTTTGGCTGAATGTGCCAAGGTAGTTGGGCATTCCCTCAGCGGCAGTGATATGAAAATGCTCTTCAGAGTGTATGATTATCTTTCCCTGCCTCCTGAGGTAATAATGGAGCTTTTAAATTATTGCGGCGAAATTTATATGGAAAAATACGGGACAAGCCGCCGCCCGTCAGTGAGAGCCATAGAAAAGGAGGCATTTCACTGGGCAAGGCTTGAAATATTAAGTTTTGAACAGGCTGAGGAACATATAAAAACTCAGCGTGAACGTCGCTCAAGAATCGGAAAAATAAAACCCATTCTGGGCATAAACGACAGAAATTTAAGTTCTTCCGAAATAAAGTACATAAATTCATGGCTGGATATGGGCTTTGATGACGAGGCCATAGCAATTGCCTACGACAGAACAGTTACCGGCACCGGTTCTCTCAAATGGCCATACATGGATGCAATAATGAAAAACTGGCACAATGCCGGACTTATTTCCGCCGCACAGATAGAGGTAAACGATGCGCCCAGACGCAGCGTTCAAAAAACTGCCCCTGTTGTTCAAAGCAGCGGCATAAGTAACTCCGATATGGAGGAGCTCCGTAACGCACTTAAAAAGATTTGATGTGAGGAGGGATTTTAATGGCCTATGACGGTAAGATTCTGGCACGAGCAAGAGAGCGTCTTCAGCAGGTCAGGGCTGACAATCAGGCCGAGCACCAGAGAAGGCTGAGCAGGGTTTACAGCAGTATACCTGAAATCCAGTATATAGACGAAAAAATGCGCTCCCAGATGACTGAACTTGTACGTCTCACCATTTCAAAAGGCTCTAATATAAAAGAACGTATTGATTTAATTAAGGAAGAAAATCTGGCTCTCCAGAACAGGAAGGCCCAACTTCTCTCACAGAACGGGTTCAGCCATGATTATCTTGATGATATATATTCCTGCCCTGTCTGCAGAGATACAGGCAATGTTGGCGGTCATCCCTGTGAATGTCTGAGACGGCTTTATAATAAAGAGCTTACCGAAGAGGTAGGTGTTCTGCTCAAAAACGGCGACGAAAGTTTTGAAAATTTTCGTTTGGATTTCTACGGAACCAAGCCTATACCGCCTAACGGTGTTATACCCAGAGAGGCAATGAGTATAGTTTATGAATGCTGCAAAAGATTTGCAGATAGTTTTCCAAATGTCCAGTCCAGCCTTCTGTTAAAAGGCGGCACCGGTCTGGGCAAAACCTATCTTTCTGCCTGTGTTGCAAGAGTAGTGGCAGAAAAAGCCTACTCCGTGTGCTATGACACTGCCTCCACCGCTATGGAGGCATTTGAAAAGAGGAAATTTGCCAAAGAGTCTGAAGATGCAGAAAAAGCCGAAGAGCATGTAAGCCGTATGCTCTCATGCGACCTTATGATTTTGGACGACTTGGGGACCGAACTTGTTACAGCAGTTACGGTCAATGCGCTTTATACCTTAATAAATACCCGTCTAAGTCAGGGAAAGCCAATGATTATCAGCACAAACCTTGAGCCTGAAGACCTTCAAAAGAAGTACAGCCCCCAGATTTTCTCACGAATAAACGGTGAATTTGTTCGCCTGACTTTTGCCGGCGAGGATATAAGGCTCATAAAAAAAGATCTTAAAAACACTTTATAAGAAGATAATATTTTCTTGCATCGGTAAAAAAATGTGCTTTATCTTAGCTGTCATTTAATGCAAAATGCTGTTTTATTCCCTCCATTTTATAAATAATAATATTATATTTAATTATTTTGAACAAATATTACTGTTTTTTCCTTATCTACGCTTGTAATATACATTTTATTTCTGTATAATATTGTTATTTGAGACTCCTACAAAAATTTTCCGGGAGGAAAAAACATGAGTAAAAACAAAAGACGTTTCGGAGATAGGAAAGAAGGACGGCTTATCCGTTCCCTGCCTCCGTTCTACAAATTTATTCCTTACATAATGCCAAGCAGAAATGACCGCAGCAACCAATATGAGGAAAGTTTTGAAATCTCAGTCTTGGACAGACGTTTGAGAAAGCTTCGAGTTGATGGTTATAAAGGTATAAGCGTCCTGCATTTTCTTATTGCTGCCTATGTAAGAGCAATTTCCATGATGCCCGGTCTTAACCGCTTCGTTGTAGGCCGCAGGGTATACGCAAGAAACAACATTGAGATAGTCATGGCTGTCCGCCGTGATATGAATACCAATTCCCCGGAGACAACAATTAAGGTGGAATTTGAGCCTACTGATACGATTTTTGATGTTTATCGGAAAATGAACGAAAAAATTTCAGAGATAAAGGCCTCTGAGGAAGGTAATGGTACAGAGGAATTTGCTGAAATGGCAAGTCATCTTCCCCGTTTTATCCTTCGCTTCGCCATATCTATACTAAGAGTGATGGACTACTATGGCTGGCTTCCTGAGTCTGCAATGAAGATAAGCCCTTTTCACGGTTCTATGATTATAACCGACTTGGGTTCTCTCCGTATAGGCCCTGTTTATCACCACATATATAACTTCGGCACCCTGCCGGTGTTTATATCTTTCGGAGCAAAGCGCCATGTTTATGAGCTTAACCGCAAAGGCGAAATGGTAGATAAAAAATATGTGGACTGCAAAATGGTTCTGGATGAGGGAACAATTGACGGTCATTATTACGCTCAGCTTCTTCAGGCTTTCAGAGTTATGTTCCAGCACCCTGAAATTCTCGAAACACCGCCTACCAGAGTTGTTGAGGATATATACTAATTTTACTGAATTATTATAAAGATGAAGCTCCCTTCCGAACGGAAGGGAGCTTTTGGCTATATTCAGTTTTCTTCTCTCACGTTCTCATCTCCGAGGAAGAACAGTGCCAGAGCACCGGGGCCGACATGGGAGCCGGTGACGGGCTCATAGTCAACCATCATTATTTCTTTAGGCGGATTATTTTTCTTTATAAGCTCCGCTAAATAATCTGCATCCTTTTTGCACGCAGAATGGGCTATGCCCACAGTTTGCTTTTCCGGCTCTACTGCAAATTTATCATATCTGTCGGCCAGCGCTTCAATGGCACGTTTTCTGCCGCGCAGCTTATGAAACGCAACTATTTTTCCCTCTGAGTTTCCTTTTAATAAAGGCTTTATCTGGAGCACCGTACCAACTATGGCAGAGAGATTTGAAAGTCTGCCGCCACGGCGCAGGTGCATAAGGTCATCAACAGTGAATACCTGACACATTTTCACAGCCATGTCTCTAAGCCGCTGTGCAGCCTCCTCTATACTCATGCCGCTGTCACGGAGCTTTGCTCCTTCCACGGCAACAAGCCCCTCACCCAAGGAAGCCGCCATTGTGTCAACTATCTCTATCTTTCTGTCTGGGAACTCCTCTTTAAGCTGATTTGCGGCAATACCGGCAGAAGAGCAGGAACCGCTGATACCAGACGACATGCTGACAAACAGAATATCTCTTCCGTCCTTCAGGATCGGTTCAAAGTTTTCCACAAATCGTTGAGGCGTTACCTGTGAGGTGGTGACCTTTACCCCGCTTTTGATTCTGGCATAGTATGATTCCGCATCAAAGCTGTCGGTATCCATGCAGGTCTGCTCCTGACCGTCAACATAGTATGAAAAAGGAATTCTCTTAATTGAGTATTCCGCAACAACACTGTTTTGAAGATTGGAAGAAGTATCCGTAACGATTTCAAAGCTCATATTTCTGCCTCCTTGTTTTCACAATATATTTCTAACATGCTTTGTAAAAAAAAGCAAGCTACTGTGGTTTTGCCCCACTATACCCCTGCTTTTCTACGGGTAGAGTTGTTAGAAATGGACTCTACTCAGAGTAGAATACCGCAAAAAACTACCGTTCGGCAAGAATTTTCCCGCCGAACGGTCTATTATTATAAGAATTTATACAAAAATCAGATTAGAGTTTCCAATTCGTCTATTAACTCTCCAAACAGGCTCAGAGCAGAGTTAACAGGTTCAGGTGTGCTCATATCAACGCCGGCAAGCTTCAGCAGGGAGATAGGATCGGCGCTGCTTCCGCCGGAAAGGAAGCGCTTGTAATCCTTAACAGCACTCTCACCTTCACTGAGAATACGATTTGCGATTGCAACTGCGGCAGAGAAGCCGGTGGCATACTGAAAAACATAATAGTCATAGTAGAAGTGAGGAATTCTTGCCCACTCCATTGCTATCCCGTCATCGGAAATCATGTCAGGTCCATAGTAAAGCTCATTGAGTTCATGGTACTTCCGGCACAAAACCTCAGCTGTGAGAGTCTCACCCCGCTCTGCCATTTGGCCCATCATAAGCTCAAACTCAGCAAACATGGTCTGGCGGTATACAGTAGCCTTAAACTGATCTAAGAAGTGGTTTATAAGGTAGGCTCTCTGCTTCTTATCGGTGGTCTTGGAGAGCAGGTGGCGCATAAGAAGTACCTCGTTGCAGGTGGATGCAACCTCAGCCACAAATATTACATAATCACTGGTGGAAACAGGCTGGTACTTGCAGCTGTGGTAGCTGTGCAGTGCGTGACCCATCTCGTGAGCCATGGTGAACATGCTGTCCAATGTATCCTTCTGATTCAAAAGCACATAGGGGTGAGGTCTGGAGCTGCCGGAGGAATAGGCGCCGCCGCGCTTTCCCTCGTTGGGATAAACGTCAATCCAGCGCTCATTAAAGCCCTGTTTCAGAAGGTCGGTGTAATCCTCGCCCAGAACAGCCAAAGCCTCAAGAACGGTCTCCTTTGCCTCTTCATAGCTTATTTTCTCTGCTGCATCGGCAACAATGGGAGTGTAAACGTCATACATGTGAAGCTCGGACACACCCAGCAGCCTTTTGCGGAGAGAAACATACTTATACATCTTATCAAGATTACCGTGAACAGCCTGAATGAGATTCAGGTAAACCTCGGTAGGTACTTCTGTGGCATCCAGAGATGCGGCAAGGGTTCCGGGGTAGTTTCTTGCCCCGGCAAAAAAGTTCAGCTTTTTGAACTGAGCGTCAAGCAGAGCTGCGGCAGTATTTTTAAACTGTCCCAGAGTTTCATAATAGGTGTTGAATGTATTTTCACGAAGAACTCTGTCAGCATTTTCAAGAAGGGGAACAAAAGATACGTCGGTGAGCCGGTGCTCTTCTCCGCTGCTGTCCTTAACATTGGGGAATTTAAGATCGGCGTTTGAAAATACTCCGTATATTTTATCGGGAGAATCTGCCATTTCTCCGGCAGCTGCAAGCAGTTTTTCTTCGGCAGGTGAGAGAACGTGTTGGGCTCTGCGGCGAATCTGGTAAAGGCTTCTTCTGTACTCCTCAAGACCCGGCTGAGCGGTATAGAAAAGATTAAGCTTATCCTCTTCAATATTCATTATTTCAGGTGTTGCAAAGGCAGACGCGCTGGAAATTGCAACATAGGTACTCATGGCCTTTCCCTTCATTGCCTGGTAAAAACTGTTGCCGGTGTCCTGATCGCCTTTGCAGTTAGCATAACCGAAAAGCTTTGAAATACGGACCTCAAGCTCATCCTGCAGCTTAAAAAATCCAAGCAGGTTTTCAGCGCTTTCGCCAAGCTTGCCCTGATAGGCAGTCAGCTTTTCCGGCATAAGCTTTAAAGCTTCATTTTCTTCCTCCCATGCTTCATCGCTGGGAAATATATCAGAAAGCTTCCATGTAAATTCTTCGGGGACTTCACTGCGCTTAAGCAGAGTATTTTCCATAAAAACAATTCCTCCGTTTTTTAAAAATTTGAGTTAATTATATCATATCATGTTTTTTGCCGCAAGTACGGAAGGCTTGCTGAATATAAATAATACATCATATATTGGAGGCGCTGTACATGGAAATTTATATTTGCCGCCGGGGGGACAATCTGCGCTCACTGTCCCGGCGCTTCAACATCCCGGCGGATAAGTTAATGGAAGCAAACGGGCTGGAAAGCGAAAGACTCGCTGTGGGGCTCAGCCTTTTTATCCCCACGGAGGGTAAGTCACCGGAACGGGAGATAGAATTGTGCGGTGAGCTTGGAAATGACACCACTGCAGTTAGGCGTAAGGAGCTTTTAAATAAGCTCTGCTTCGTTGTGCCCCACTGCGCGCATCTCTCTCCCGACGGCGGCATTACCATGGAAGGAAGTCCCAGAAGTTATACAGATGAAGCTTTAAATCTGGGAGCCATTCCCCTTTTAGGTCTGTATAACCTTTGCCCGCGCAATAGTTATTCAGGCGAACTTGCACACTTTGCGCTAAAGGATATGCAGTCACAGGAAAAACTCTGTCAGCTTCTAATTTCCGCCATATCTGAGAGCGGTTCAAAAGGGCTTTACTTGGAGTTTTGCTGTCTTTTCCCCTTCGATACTGAAAATTACTGTTGCTTTATAGAAAAATGTTCCGCCCTCTGTCACAGGAAAGGCTTATATTTTGTCTGTGCCCTTGTTCCGCCGGAATTTGACCCCCTTTCTTCCGAAGCCGCTGAATGTGCCGGTAAATGCGCTGACAGGCTGACGCTTTTGGCATATGATTATTCCGGAATCATGAATCCTCCCGGAGCGATAGCACCGTTGAGCCGTGTAAGGAAAACTGTGGAAACTGTATTAAATAATGTTTCCTCCAAAAAACTGTTACTGTGTATTTCAGGCACCGGCCTTGACTGGTCTCTTCCATGGCGGTATGGTTCCGAAGCCTCGCCTATAAGCAATACACGGGCTCAAAATCTATCTGCCGCAATGGGTTCTGAGGTAAAATTTATGCCCCATGAGTTTTTTCCATCATTTTCGTATTTAGACCTTGCACGCACAAAGCACAGAGTATGCTATGAGGATATAAGAAGCATAAAGGCAAAGTTAAGTCTATGTGAAGAATACGGACTTTCAGGGCTTTGGCTCAAACGCTGGGGCAGAGGCTTTTCTCCTGCTGAGGGCCTTATTGAAAGCCTTTACAGCTTCAAAAAGTATATATAGGATTGCTTTTTGTAAATTCTTAACTATTCTTTAGTATTTTGTGAAAGCTTACTATTGAAATTGTACGCTTTAATGGTAAAATAGAAAAGCTAAGATGAAATATGTTATGGTAGGCGTATAATCGCCCGGAGATATTATAAATGAACATTCTAAAGAAAATATTATCAGTGCTTTTGCTCATGTGCCTGTTTTTAAATCTGAACCCTGCGGCCTTTGCAGCTGAAACAGACGGGGAATTTTCCTACGAAGGGAAAAGCTGGGATCAGATAGTAAGTGAACTTTTTGAACTTTACGATGTAAACGAAGAAAATATAGGCCTTGGTTACTACAATCTTGTAACAGGTGAAGAACACTATGTTAATGCCGATCAGTATATGATTTCCGGCAGTATGTTTAAAGTCCCCCTCAACATGCTCTTTACCGAGAAGGTCGGCAAAGGTGAACTTGCTATGGACGACTTAATAGGAGGTTACCGCTACTCTGAACTTCTTGATGGCTCCATAGTTCACTCCAATAACGACTACGCAAAGATACTTTGGTCAGAGGCGGGTAAATGGCTTGATAACGAAAATACGGTTTACCACCGCTATCGTGAGCTTATAGCACCTTACATGGGTGTAGACCCTGAAAATGCAGACCCAAAGTACTATGAAAATAACTTTTTTACCCCAAAGCAGATGATAACATGTCTCAGACTATTGGCTGAAAACCCGGAACGTTTTCCCGGTCTTATCGAAAAGATGCAAAAGGCCGAACCGAACAACTATTTTAAATTAAAAGAACAGCGGTACGATATAGCACATAAATACGGCTACCTGACTAAAGGTTCAACCCTTTATCTGTGTGACAGTGCCATAGCCTATACTGATGACCCAATAGTCTTTGTAATGTTTACCGACGGGGTAAACAGTGCTTATAATGTTATGGCTGATTTTGCAACTATGATGTGCGGCTATACTCAGTATAACACTGCCCTGCGAATTAAGGCCGAAGAGCAGGCAAAAGACGAGGCAGAACAGAAAGAGAAAGAGGAGGCAGCGGAGTCTATGAACAGTGAGCTTTCAGGTGAGAGCTTGATAAATACAGGAGCCGACATGGCGCTCCCAACCCAGTCCGGCACCGGTTTTGGTCTTGGCTCCGTGGTGTGCTGTATATTGGTTCTTATGGCTTTTATCGCCGTAGTTGCGATATTCATAAAAAAACGCGGTGGCATACGGCCTGTGTGGGCCATACTTGCCGCAGTTTTCTCCGCACTTGCCCTTATTATCAGCATTCTTGGAGTTAATATGGGTACGATTGTAGCAAAGCCTACCGGAGATCCCCAGAAGACAGCTGCTGATTTTATGGACTCTGTAATTTCCGGCAATTACGACAATGCCTACTCCCTCCTCCACAGCTACTCCAGTCTGGGGCTTGAGAATCAGCCTTCCGACGAAATCGGAAAGCTGATGTATGACGCTCTCAGGGAGAGCTTTTCCTATGAGCTTACCGGTGACTGCTTTGTAGATAAGCTGGAAGCAAAGCAGCAAATTCAGTTTACTTTTCTTGACCTTCCCTCTACTGAGGACGATGTACAGGCAAAGACTGAATCTATTCTCAAGGAAATTGTTGAGAGCCGGCCCAGGAAGTCCGTATATGACGAAAATAATAACTATCTTCCTGAGGTTGCCCATGAAGCCTATGCGAAGGCTTTAAGTGAAGTTTTGGAAAACGCAGAAAATTATTATACAAGCGAAGGTATACAGCTTCAGCTGGTATATTCAGACGGCAGCTGGTATGTAATTCCCGCACAGAGTCTTATAAGGGCGCTCAGCGGAAATACTGCTAACCAGGGAGGGTAAATACTTAGATATGAACGATAATAAAGATTATTCCATTGACGATATACTTGCTGAATTTTCATCGTACAGTGAAAACATGATAACCAGTGCAAATACTCAGGAGAGCGATAACAATCCTCCCGCTTCAAACCCATATGAAAAGACTCCTCAAAAAGCAGTCGGCTCTGCCGCAAATAAAGCTGCCGAAGACTTTTTTGGAAGCGGAAGCTTTTCCGATATTCGTTTTGAGCCTGCGGCAAAAGTATCCGCTTCAAACCCTGCTCCCGTTCATCGTTCGGTTCAAAATATGTCAGAGCCAAAACACAGCAGACCCATACAGAACACGGCTGAACCAAAGCAGAGCAGACCCGTTCACAACACGGTACAGGAAAGGCGCAGCCGTCCTCAGGCAGCACCTCAACCGGCCAGAACAATGAGACAAAATACACAGCCTGAGCGTCAGATTTTACCTGAGCAGAAATTCCCGTCTCCTGCGAAAAAACCAATGGCAGATGAAGAAAAGAACGATAAGCGTGGTATTTCCGCAGTATTGAGCATAATTTTTGCTGTCTTAGGCATCTTCTCCCTATGCTGGGTGCTGAAGAATGTGCACCCGGATTCAGGTACAGTCACAAAAACCTCCGTCAAATCCCAAATGAATCTGGCTGAGAAATTCGATAACTACGTAAATAACGCAGCAAGCGACGCCCTCAAAGACCTGACTTATATTCCTAAAATATATACAATCGGAGAGGAAGTTAACGTTGCTCCTAAGCCCAATCCCAATAATTTCGGTTCAACCACAGACCCGCAGGAAGTGATGAAAGTTATCGAATCTGCTGCCGCTCTTCTGGACGGTCAGGAAGTGGCTTTTAATCCGGATGCCAATTTTATTCCCGGTTCCGAGATAAAATATTATCTTGATGACACTATTTTAGCAATAACATGGAAAGAAGACATTGACGGCAAGTGTTGCTCCTGTGCAGAGATAAAAATAGCTCACGGCTCTCAGATACGCCGTAAGGTCGCAGGTGACAGTTACAGCGTAGGTAAACGTTACTATGCCTCTGATATGGCAAAAGAGTGTAACTCAGTAGTGGCGATAAACGGTGATTTTTATGACTTCCGCCAGATAGGCGTTACAGTTTTCCAGCGTCAGCTTTTCCGCTTTGTGCCTGACAAACTTGATTCCTGCCATATAACCTCTTCCGGTGATCTGCTCTTCTCCTACGCCGGAGATCTTTATGATGAGGAATATACAAAGCAGTTTATAAAAGACAACGATGTTATATTTACTTTGTCTTTTGGCCCGATTTTGGCTGACAACGGCGAGCTTCGTGAAGTTTCAAGCTACCCCATAGGCGAAATAAACACTACATATTCAAGATCTGCAATAGGCCAATTCGATAAACTTCATTATGTACTTATGACCGTCAACTACGATGTAGGATACACCGTAGCCGCAACATTAAATCAGGTAGGCCGCTTTCTTTTTGACAAGGGCTGCCCCAAGGTTTACGGTCTTGACGGCGGTCAGACATCTGTCCTCATGATGAACGGTGAGTGCGTTAACCATGTGGACTATGGTTATGAGCGCACAATGAGTGACATAATCTACTTTGCAACGGCAATTCCCGATGAGGAGGCGGCACAATGAGTGAGATAGCAATATACAGTGGCAACACAATAATATATTGGAGCGCAATCATCATAACTCTTGGCATTGCAGCCGGTTTCTGTCTGAGCTACTCTCTATACACCGCAAACGGCGGCAGAGGCGCGGCAATGTGGGTTATGCTCCCCATAGCTCTTTTTCTCTCTGTTCTTTTCTGCCGCTTTATACACTGGTATTGCCACGCAGAGCAGTATCCGGGTATGTTTAAAGCCATTACGGATTACTCAAACGGAGGATACTGTCTGCCCGGCATGTTTATAGGAATTTTCCTTGCAGGAATTATAGTAAAGTCGCTTCACATTACAAGAAGCGCTTCCGGTCTATTTGATGCATTGGCACCGGGCACAGCACTTTGCATAGCTTTTATTCGCCTGAGCTCCCTGTTCAATTCATCATGCCGCAGCACAATTATTATTCAGAACACTAAATTTCAGCATCTGCCAATCGGCATTGCGGTTCCCACTTCAACCGGACTTATCGAGTACCGCTTCGCCACATTTTTCATTCAGTTTTTAATTATGATGCTTATTACGGTGTTTCTGGTGGTGTTTTACGGCCGCAGAAATAAAGTCCCCATGCTCTGGGGACTTCAGAAAGGTCATACCGCCATTATCTTTATGGCTCTCTACGGTGCTGTGGAAGTGGTTCTGGACAGTACCCGTTATGATTCCAGCTTCTTCCGTCTCAACGGCTTTATAAGCCTTGTGCAGATAGTCAGTGCATTAGCCTTGCTGGCAGCACTTGTATATTACAGCGTAGCATCCTTAAAAGCCAGAGGCTTTAAATTCTACCATGTCATTATCTGGCTTGTGTTTTTAGGCGGCCTTGCACTGGTGGGATATTTTGAGTATCTTGTCCAGAGGCACGGCAACTGGTACATTAAATGCTATACTGTTATGAGTTTAGGTGCTGTGCTGATGTTCGCATCATCATTTGTAGCTTACTTCACGGTATGTGAAAAAAAAGAATAAAGCTTTTAATAAAACGGCAGTCACGAAATTTTCGTTGCTGCCGTTTTTTAACGCTTAGCTTATGAGACTTTTATATTTTATTTGGTTTAAAACAGCTGCATATTCATAAACAGCCGTGCTATAATTGAAGAAATAGAAAAATTATATTGAGGTTAATAAAAATTTTAAGGAGGATATCAATGAATACCGATTATGAATTGTTAGTTGTGAAAGAAAAAATGTGGGCAGATATGCTCATGGAGGTTTTAAAGGACAACCACATTCCATGTACCGCCTTGCCTGTACATGGGGCAGGAATGACTCTGAAAACGGGAATTCAGGAAAAATTGAAAATTTATGTTCCATCCGAAAATAAAGTCAAAGCGGAGGAATTGCTTTCGGAAATTTTTCCAAAATGCGACTGATAGATTTATGGAATAAAATTTTTCAGTGAGGTTTTTGGCTCTTTATAAGCGTAGAGTCCTTCTCTCTCCTCAGTAGAGGGCCAAAAATCATAGGTAGCTTGTCTCTCTGCCATTTCTGCGCTATGCTTTATTCCAGAAAGGGCAGGTGTTTAAATTGTCACGCACACCACTTAGAGAGCGCAGTCTCCCGGATTATACGAGAAAAGAAGATCTGATGAATATGGCAAGCCACATAGCAGGGGCAGTGGTAGGCATTATAACATTAGTTTTAGGCATTCTTATTTCCGTCTCTCATCACAATGTCTGGGGTATCGTAAGTGTCTCTGTTTACGGCGCATTTATGATTTTGCTGTTTACTGTGTCCAGTGTCTATCACGGTCTGAAGCCGGGAATGGCAAAAAAGGTCATGCAGGTAATAGACCACTGCACTATATATTTTCTCATAGCCGGCACATATACCCCTATACTTTTAAGTGCCATGCGCCCTATACATCCGGGCTGGGCATGGACAGTATTTGGAGCGGAATGGGCGCTTGCAGTCTTCGCAACTGTCTTTACAGCTATTGATCATTACAAGTTTTCCAAGCTCTCAATGGCCTGTTATATAGGTATGGGCTGGTTTATAGTGCTGGCGCTGAAACCAACCTTGGATACAACAGGTACAAACGGTTTTATTTTACTCCTTCTGGGCGGAATATCATATACTTTAGGTGCAATTCTATACAACGTAGGTAAGAAAAAGCCTATCTATCATACAGTTTTCCACATTTTTGTGGACATCGGTGCTTTGCTTCACGCAATTTGCATACTAAAATATGTTTTATAACAGGAAATGGACATATCGAAAACCGATATGTCCATTTCTTATACAGTTCTGATTCCGAAGATTTACTCTTTTACAAAAAATGCCACTGCAACCGTTCCCGGACCTGCATGAGTACCAATGGTGCTTCCCATAACGCAGGTGGGCAGATCCTCGGTATTTCCTTCCCAAATGGGCCGGCTGCATTCTATATAGGCATCAAGAAGGCTCCTGTCGCAGCCGGAATAAGCAAGCATCAAAGGCATTGAAAAATCAATTCCGCCCTTTTCCCTGATTATCTGAGTCAGCATATTATTACTCTGTTTAACGCCCCTGGCCTTGCCTATAATTTTTATTTCGCCACGGTCAATTTCCAAAACCGGTTTTACGTTCAAAACCATACCTGCGGCAGCCGCAAACTTTCCCAGTCTTCCACCCTTTTTCAGATATTCAAGAGTATCAACTCTGGCCACAATGCAGACCTTTGACTTTGCCTTTTCCAGTTCTTCTGCAATCTCTTTGCCATTTAGACCTTTGTCTCTTAGTCTGAGTGCGTACTCAAGTAAAATTCTCTCTCCCGCTGTAACATTGAGGCTGTCAACACAGTACACCTCTCCGTCAAATTCCATAGCCGCTATCTTTGCACTCTGTGCTGTGCCCGACAGCGCACCGGACATGCTTATTACAACTATCTCGTTATCCTTACCCGCCTCATTGTATGCATTAAGAAATTCTCCCGGCCCTATCTGGCTGGTTGTGGGCAGCTGGTTGCATTGGGAAAGCAGTTTATAAAATTTATTTCCGTCTATATCTATTCCGTCTCTATACTCTTTTCCATCTATATGTGTTTTGAGAGGTATGAGTATAACATCCTTATCAAAAGCCTCGGCTCTTGTCATATCGCATGCAGAATCGCAAATAATCTTTACGCTCATCTGAAACCCTCCTTTATCGGGTAAAAGTATAGAGCTTTAAGGTTAAAAATTCAATTACCGTTGTTAACAAAAAATCCACCGTCTGGACGGTGGATTTTTTGACACTTTAGCCATATTTGTCTAAATATTATTCTTTTACTTGCTTAATAGACAGTGAAATTCGGTGTTTCTTCTCGTCCACATCAAGTACAACTACCTTTACTATATCGCCTACTGCCAGCACCTCACTTGGATGACGGATAAACTTGTCGCTTATTTGTGAGATGTGTACAAGCCCGTCCTGATGAACTCCGATGTCCACAAAAACGCCGAAGTCTATAACGTTTCTTACCGTACCGGTCAAAACCATGCCGGGCTTTAAGTCCTTAATTTCCAGAACATCTTTTCTCAGCAGCACAGGAGGCAGCTCTTCTCTGGGGTCTCTGCCCGGCTTCATAAGCTCCTGAGCAATATCCCGCAAAGTGGGCTCACCGACTTTGCACTCCTCAGCCGCTTTGGAAATACCGAAGCTTTCCATACGCTTTTGAAGCTCAGCTATATTTCCCTCAGCCACATCGCTGAGGGAATAACCGCAAAGTGCAAGAAGCTTTTCAGCGGCCTCATAGCTCTCCGGGTGAACCGCGGTGTTATCAAGCACCTGCTCACTCTCCGGAATTCTTAAAAAGCCGGCAGACTGCTGGAAAGCCTTGGGGCCGAGCTTGGGCACCTTCTTAATATCCTTACGAGATAAAAACAGACCGTTTTCTTCACGGTATGCTACGATATTTTTTGCCGTTGTCTTATTTAGACCGGAAACTCTCTGTAAAAGAGATGGAGATGCCGTATTTATATCAACGCCCACAGCATTAACACAGTCTTCCACAACTCCGTCCAGAGTCTCTTCCAGCTTTGCCTGAGGCATGTCATGCTGATACTGACCTACACCTATTGCCATAGGTTCGATTTTTACAAGCTCCGCCAGCGGGTCCTGCAAGCGTCTTGCTATGGAAACGGCAGAGCGGAGGTTAACGTCATAATCCGGGAATTCCTCTGCCGCAAGTTTTGAAGCAGAGTAAACAGAGGCTCCCGCCTCATTGACAATGGCATAGGATTGACCTCCGTCCAGTTCTTTCAGCATCTCCACTGTCATCTGCTCCGTCTCTCTGGAGGCAGTACCGTTTCCAATTGCTATGTGCTGAACACCATGCTTTTTGATAAGGGCTGAAAGGGTTTTTATTGCCTCTTTTTTCCTGCCCTCGCTAAAGGTTGGGTAGACCACCGCTGTATCTAAAACCTTACCCGTACCGTCAACTACTGCCACCTTACAGCCGTTGCGGTAGCCGGGGTCAAGGCCCATAGTAACTTTTCCCTTAACAGGGGGCTGCATGAGCAAGGGCTTTAAGTTAAGACCGAACATTTTTATAGCTCCCTCACAGGCCCAGTCAGTCAATTCGTTTCTGGTTTCTCTCTCCATAGAAGGCCAGAGAAGTCTGTCATATGCATCATCGGCAGCAGCTCTTACAAATGCCATTGCGGGAGATCCGGGTTTAATTACAGCACGGCGCAGCTTCTGCAAAGCTCCGTCTCTGTCAAGCTCTATGCTGACCTTTAAAAATCCCTCTTTTTCCCCTCTGTTTAAGGCTAATATCTGATGCCCCTGTAATTTGCTTATTCTCTGAGAAAATTCATAGTAAAGGCTGTATACCGAATCCTCCTCAGTTGCAGCAGAAGAAACTACGGAAGCATTTGTCTCTATAAAAGCACGGAGTATTTTTCTTATCTCCGCATCATCAGATATTTGCTCTGCGATTATATCGGAGGCACCTTCTAAAGCATCTTCAATGCTCTCAACACCCTTTTCCGGATCTATATAGTTTTCTGCCAGTGTCTCCGGAGAAGGCATCTCTAAACTCTGTGCATATAACTCTTCAGCAAGAGGTGCAAGACCTTTTTCCCGTGCTATGGTAGCTCTGGTGCGGCGTTTCGGTTTATAGGGTCTATATAAGTCTTCAAGAGCGGAAAGGGTCTCCACCTGATCAATTGCATC
Organism: Oscillospiraceae bacterium; assembly: GCA_020025675.1. GTDB lineage: Bacteria > Bacillota > Clostridia > Oscillospirales > Oscillospiraceae > Limivicinus. The sequence continues at coordinate 14,653 of JAHHRS010000001.1, read as the reverse complement.
AGACAGTTCCTCCGTCATTTTTCCCTGCTCTTCTATTGACTTTTTAACTGTCTCCTTACGTTCCTGTAAAGAGCGCAGATACCGAAGACGCTCCTCAAGAGTTCTTAAAGAGGTGTCGTCCATAGCTCCGTGCATTTCCTTACGGTAACGGGCGATAAAAGGTATAGTGTTTCCCTCGTCCAGAAGATTTACAACATTTTCAATATGATTCAGCGGCCTGTCAAGTTCCCTTGCCAGTATCTGGTTTATAGTATCCAAAATAATAACTCCTTTTCCCCGAAATTATGAGGACTTGTCTAATTAATTTTCTCAGATATTATTTTACCACATTTTTGTTTTCGGGACAACCAAAAACCGCCGCTTTATAAACGGAGTGCTGTTACGCTAAAGAATTTAATTTTATTATAAATATAATAAGGCTGGGGACTTTTGTCCCCGGCTTCGGTTCGGCACAGTGCATGGGATAAAGCTTTCACATTGCAGCAGCTTGCAGATTTTAAGCATAGCTTTTCCCATTGTTTTTCATTTCATTTTATCATATAAAGAAACAAGCCGGCATCCCAATGGGATACCGGCTTGACTGGCACGCCGTAAGGGATTCGAACCCCTGACCTTCTGGTCCGTAGCCAGACGCTCTATCCAGCTGAGCTAACGGCGCATCTCTTAGAGCCTGATTATATTAGCACAGTCTGGAATAAATTGCAAGGGTTTTTTAAAAAATTTTTTAAAAAATCTGTTTATCCTGTATGATACGGCGAAAATTTCCTTTTTACCAGCCCATAGTGTCGGATATAGACTCCGCTACATCACCCATTGTCTTTAATGCCTTTCCCACAGAGCTTTTCATTTTGTGCTTTTTATGGGGTTTTAACATCATAGCCGCTGCTCCACAAGCTAACGCTCCAAGACCTACTCCGATATACATATTCTTCTTGTTCATAAATAATTTACCTCCATTTACATTATGTATTCCTATTATGTGCATTTATTACGTTGAAGCTTTCATGTAAAATGTGGTATAATATCCATATAATGAGATTTAAAATGGAGGATTTACTATGAGCGTCAGAATTTTAGCTGTGGGCGATGTTTGTGGCGAGCCCGGGCTTGAGTATCTGAACAGGCATCTGAATTCATATAAGAAAATGCATGGCATCAATTTTACTGTGGTAAACGGTGAAAACGCAAACGTGGTAGGCATAACCCCAAGGCAGGCTGAGTTTATCTTCCGTGCCGGGGCCGATGTTATTACACTTGGAAATCACACATGGACCAGAACAGAGCTGCGTCCGTTTTTAGATGATTGCGGCAGTATTCTCCGTCCCGCTAACTTCGGTCCTCAGTGTCCCGGAAGAGGTATCGGGGTTTTCCGCACTCCCTTCGGTGATGTTTGCGTGCTCAATCTTATGGGGCGGTTCACGCTGGACAGTAACACTGATAACCCCTTTGTTATTGCCGACGGCTATTTTCAGGAAATACGCGAAAAAATAGTTTTGGTAGATTTTCACGCAGAGGGCACAAGTGAAAAACGGGCTATGGGATACATGCTGGACGGAAAGGCCAGCGCCGTCTGGGGTACTCACACCCATGTGCAGACCTCGGATGCCTGCGTCCTTCCCAACGGCACCGGTTATATTACCGACTTGGGCATGACAGGCCCTGTAAATTCTGTTTTAGGTGTGGAAGCCAAGCAAAGTATAGGAAAATTTATGGGCGACCCGCCAAGGCGCTACGAAAGCGCTAAAGGCCCATGTAAATTAGAAGGATGTGTTTTCGATATTGATGAAAGCACAGGTAAATGCCTCAAGGCAGAGGGGATAAGACTGACATGAACAAAATTAAAATTCTTCACGCAGCGGACTTTCACCTTGACTCCCCTTTTGAGGGGCTTCCCGGAAGCAAAGCCGCCGTGCGGCGGGCGGAGCAGAGGGAGCTGCTGACCGCTTTGGGGGAGCTGAGTCAGAGAGAGCATGTAGATTTGGTGTTACTCAGCGGCGATTTGCTGGATAGCTCCAAAGCCTTCTATGAAACCGGAGAGGAGCTTGTAAGAGCTTTGGGAAATATCTCTGCACCTGTGTTCATAGCTCCGGGTAATCATGACTATTATACGCCAAAATGCCCATATGCAAGGCTTAAACTGCCTGAAAACGTATATATTTTCAATTCGCCTAAAATTGACAGAGTTGAAATGCCCGGTTTGGGAGCTGTCATCTACGGCGCCGCTTTTACCGACAGTCACAGCGGGCCGATGCTTAAAGACTTCAGCGCAGAGAAAAAAGAGAATTACTTTAATATTATGTGTATTCACGGAGAGCTAGGAAATCCTGACTCCGTATATAACCCGATAAGTGAAAAAGAGCTTGAAAATAGCGGTATGGACTATGTGGCGCTGGGACATATTCATAAAGCAAGCGGCCTGAAAAAGGCCGGCAGCACCTACTACTCATGGCCCGGCTGTCCGGAGGGCAGGGGCTTTGATGAGACCGGAGATAAAACCGTAAGCATAATTGAGCTGTCAGATGATAACTGTACCCTTACCCCTTTCTCCATCGCATCACGTCGATATGAGATTATGAATGTAGATATTACCGACTCCGATCCTATTATAGCCATTAACAGTCAGCTACCTGATGACACCGTCCGTGACATTTACCGCATAGTTTTAAAAGGTCATTCAGAGCAAAGTCCAAACATTAAGGGTTTATATGAAAAGCTCTCCCACCTGTTCTTTGAGCTTCAGCTGAGAGACGAAACAAAACAGCGCCGTTCCATATGGGAAAAGGCCGGTGAAGACAGTCTCAGAGGTATTTTCCTTAAAAAGCTCCACGACAGTTACAGGAAGGCCGGAAGCGAAAAAGAGAAAGCGGAGATTGAGCAGGCGGCACTCTGGGGGCTGGCCGCTCTTGATAACGGAGAGGAGCTTATAATACATGAAGATTACTAAAGCCACAGCCTCCTTTGGAAAACTGCAAAACGAGAGTCTGAAGTTTCACGACGGACTCAATATAATAAACGCTCCCAATGAGAGCGGCAAAACCACCTGGTGTGCCTTTATACGGGCCATGCTATACGGCATTGACAGCTCAGAGAGAGCTAAGAAGGGTTCTCTGCCCGATAAACTTCGCTATGCCCCCTGGTCCGGTGCACCAATGGAGGGCAGTATGGAGTTGGTTTCAAACGGCTGCGATATAACAATAACACGCAGCTCCCGAGCAAAAAATGCCCCTATGAGGGAGTTTTCAGCTGTATATACAGGAACTAACACCAAGGTTGAGGGATTAAATTCAGGAAATGCCGGCGAAGAACTGACAGGGGTATCTAAAGACGTTTTTAATCGCAGTGCCTACATTCCGCAGGGCGAGGTTGCAGTAAACGGAAGTCCCGAACTTGAAAAAAGAATAAGCGCCATAGTAGCCACCGGAGAGGAAGGAAGTTCATACACAGAGTGTGATGAACGGCTTCGCTCATGGCAGCGTCAGCGTCGTTATAACCGCCGTGGGTATTTACCGGAACTTGAGGAAAAAATTGAAGAGACTCAACAAGAGTTAGACGAGATGAGCGGTGCTCTCAACACATTGGAGCAAATGGAGGCCCAGCTTTTAAGAGCCAGACAGGATTGCTTAAATCTTGAAATTGGCGTCACCGAAAGCCGCAAGCGTCAGCGGAAGGATTCTTTAAATCGCCTTAGTACAGGACGAACCGAGCTTAAAGAGCGCAGTGAGGAACATGACAAAGCCATGGAACAGCTGTCCATAAGGCGTGAGGAACTGCGTTCCAGCCGTTTCGGTGACAGGAGTAACGCTGAGCTTCAAAGCGAGGTTCAGCAGGACGTTGAGCAATTAAAGGCTCTGGAAAAAAGAAGCAACAGCTTTTTCGTAATATTACCTGCCATTATCTGCTTTATTTTGGCCGTAGTGTTTGCTGCACTGTATGCCTCAAAGTCTAATGTTGTCTTTATAATTTCGGCAGCTGTTTTTTGTGTAGCTGCGGTTGTTCTTTTACTGCGTTACGCTAAGCTTAAACAGGCAGACCTAAACGCTAAAGAACAAACAAGGCTTATACTGAAAAAATACCGGGCATCGGAAATCAATGATATATATCCTATTCTGGATAAACATTCCCAGCTTTGGAATGCCGTACAGGAAGCAGAGCAATATGAATACGAGACAAGAGAGGCCTATGCACTTTCCCACGAAAAACAGGCTGAGCTTGAAAACGAGGCTCTTTCCCAGCTTGACTTTGCAGGCGGCAATTCCGAAGCCGCAAGGCTCAGCCGGGAACTGTCTTCCGCAAGAGAGCGTGCAGAACAAATATCCGCCCAGATAGCGGGTCTGAAGGGCAGACTCTCCGCCATGGGGGATCCGCTGGTACTCTCCAGTGAGCTTGGCTGTATGAAAGAGGTATACGAGCAGGTCCAAGGTGAATACTCAGCCATCACTCTTGCAATAAACACTCTTGCAGAAGCAGACAAAGAAATGCAAACCCGGTTTTCACCTGAAATAGGTAAGCTGGCAGCAAAATATATGTCCGCCGTAACAGGCGGAAAGTATGAGGATGTGCTTATTAACCGTGACTTCTCCGCCTCTACCCGCACAGGAGAAGACGTGGTTGCAAGAGGTTCCCAGTATTTGAGCAGCGGCACTTACGACCTTTTATATCTGGCTGTACGGCTGGCCGTATGCGAGCTTGCTCTTCCTAAGGGAGAAACCTGCCCGCTGATAATTGATGATGCTTTGGTTAATTTTGACCGTGAGCGTTATGATCAGGCCATAGAACTATTAAGGCAGATAGCTAAAAAACGACAGGTAATACTTTTTACCTGCCGTGATTAAGCTTTCTATAAAAGGTTCCGTGGCAAAATGCTGTTATAAGGCCACACAAAAGATTTATAAAAAAGTTACCGGGAACCGCCCTTTTAACGATTCCCGGTAGCTTTTTATTTAGCCTGATTTTTCAAAATTCTGTTATCCCGCAAGCCATTTCTACTCCTCATCATACCAGCTGAGGAACTTGTCGGAGTCCGCCTTTTCCTGCTCCGAGCCGTACTTCATAATAAAGTACGTTACAACAACCATTGCTGCAATCACCAAAAAGCTTTTCGTAATTCCGTAAAGAACTGCCGCTATGAACAGCGCCGCAATGCCCATAAGACTCTGCTTTAACACTCTCTTACTGTTGCGCCTGTATGGTGCCAGCTCCTCTTCAGTAGGTATACGCTCATAAAGCTCCGGATTGAGAAGAAAAACAGTATAACCGCCTGGTATGATACTATCATCATACTCTATTTCCACTTGACTGTTTACCCTGATTTTAGTGTACAGCGGTGATTTGGGAAGTGTAAAAGAGCCCTTTGCCGGCTGTCCTTTATAATCCGTAAATTCCACAAAGGCCGTGTTTCTGTACGAATTATCGTCTGAAAGATCCTTCTTCGTTGTATCAATACTAACCACTCGGGCAACGGCTGTGTACCTTTTTTCGGAGCTCATAAAAACATCTCTCTTTCCTTATATATCCATTCAACGCTTAAAGCCTGATTTTGAATACATTATAATTTGTAAGCAGAGGGTTTTCAATACCGGAAATGCCGCCGGACAAAAATTTTATAAACAACTACGTGCGTAAAAAGCAAAGCCCTGTCCTTGCGGACAGGGCTTTAAACAAAAGGCCGGGGTCTGAGCTGTGCTAAACTTGTCCGCTGTTGCGGACAAATTTCACACTATCAGACCCATATTTATTTTTCACCGGGTACACTGAAGTGACCCCATAATTTTAGACAAAAAATGCGCTAAGCTGCTGAAACAGGCTTTTTCTGTTTCTGTTATTTATAATCAGAATACTGCTTTTACTGCGCCGTTGAACTCAGTGTCCATGAAGTTTTTAACATCATCGGTGAGAAGAGCTTTTACGAGAGCCTGAATCTTGTCGCTGCTTTCATCACCCTTGCGGCAGGCAATAACATTTGCGTAAGTCAGAGCTGCATCGCCGTCAGCAGCCTCCAGTGCCAGTGCATCTGCAACATTGAGTCCGGCCTGAATTGCGTAGTTGCCGTTTATAACTGCGATGGTGCCGTCTGCGGAGTTCTCCAGCTGGGCAGAGACAGTGTCAGCGGGAATAGCCTGAACATCGTAGCCGTTTGCATTTACAATGTCCAGAGTGGTAACACTGCCCTCAGCGGTAACGCCTTCGGGAAGCTCAATCAAGCCTTCCTGCTGGAGCAGAAGAAGAGCTCTGGTCTCGTTGGAGTCATCAGCAGGGATAAGAATGGTTGCGCCCTCTTTAAGCTCAGTCAGAGCGGAAATGCCCTTGCCGTAGATGCCGAAAGGCTCGTAGTGAACAGGCTCAACAGCAACAAGCTCCATGTTGTTTGAAGCGTTGAAGGAGTTAAGGTAAGGAGTGTGCTGGAAGTAGTTTGCGTCAAGTTCGCCGTCATTGAGGGCGGTGTTGGGGAGAATGTAATCATCAAAAATAACAATCTCAAGGTCGTAGCCTGCCTCAGCCAGAACAGGCTTAACCTGCTCCAAAATAACGCCGTGAGGAGCGGAGCTTGCGCCTACCTTTATTACTTCAAGGCCTTCTGCGGGAGCAGCAGAGTTTTCTTCGGTTTCGTTTGCAGCGGTTTCAGGGGCGGCATTTTCAGGTGCAGGGGTTTCCTCAGGTGCTTTTTCTGCACCGCAGCCCACAAAAAGGGCTGAGACAAGGACAAGTGCTAAAATAATTGCAAGTGTTTTTTTCATTTTCATTTCCTCCAAATGTTTCTTTCTTAGTTTCTAACTCTTTTATCTGTCCGTCGGGCAATGTACATACCCAACTCCTGAATTATCTGAACGATAATAACAGTCAAAAATACACATATCCATATGATGTCGGAATTTCCTCTCTGGTGTCCGTACACAACGGCTATCTGACCCAGACCTTTTCCGCCTATGGTACTTGCCATTGCAGAGTAACCGAGAACAGTTACCATGGATATGACTGCTCCAACTATAAGGGAGGGCTTTGCCTCAGGAAGGAGCACCTTCCAGATTATCTGGAAGTTACTTGCGCCCATTGACTGGGCGGCTTCAATAATGCCGGAGTTCACCTCCTTAATGGAACTCTCCACCATTCTTGCCACATAAGGGGCAGCAGCTATTATAAGCATTACAATGGTGGCTTTATTTCCTAATGATGTACCAACTATGAGCTTTGCCACAGGGAGCATTGCTATCATAAGGATTATAAAAGGTATGCTTCTGAAGAAGTTTACAACCACGCTAAGCACTCTGTTAAGCCAGCGCATAGGGCAAATTCCCTTATCATCGGTAACATTAAGTATAATACCCAGAGGCAAACCTAAAAGGTAGGCAACGGTTGTTGAAATCACCGTCATGTAAATTGTTTCCCATATGCCCATCTGGATAAGATTATTATCCCAAAGCTTATAAAACATTTCTGAAAGCACGGCTTAATCCTCCTCTCTCCACTGTATATGGCTCTCTTTGAGCCATGAAATTATTTTTTCTTCCTGTCGGCTGTCATTGGGAAGTTCAATTATCATATGTCCGTAAATAGCTCCTTCAAATTCTCTTGTGTCTGCAAAGAGGATATTTACCGGAGCCTGACACTCCAGCACCATATCGGAGATTACAGGTCTGTTTGAATACTGATTATTAAAGGTAAGGCGGAGCTTTCTGCCGCCCTTTGTGTCAAAAACAGCTCTGTCGTGAGGGATAATAAGTTCTCTTGCTATGCTTGATTTAGGCTTTGCGAAAACGTCACTCACCTTACCCTCCTCAGCTATGCGGCTGTTGTCTATAACCGCCACTCTGTCGCATATCTGGTCTATAACCTTCATCTCATGGGTTATAACAACAATGGTAACACCCATTTTCTGGTTAATTTCCTTCAGAAGCTCCAGTATTGAGCGGGTAGTAGTTGGGTCTAAAGCAGAAGTGGCTTCATCACATAGAAGATATTTAGGTTTCATTGCAAGGGCTCTTGCTATGGCCACCCTCTGTTTCTGTCCGCCGGAGAGCTGTGAGGGATAGGACTCCGCTCTGTCTGAAAGGCTGACGATTTTAAGCAGCTCCTTTGCTCGCTCCCTGGCTTCTTTCTTATTTACGCCTGCTATCTCCATAGGGAAGCACACGTTTTTCAGAACGTTTCTCTGTTCCAGAAGATTGAAGCCCTGAAATATCATTCCTATTGATTCCCTGAGCTTTAACAGTTCCTTTTTCTTGAGGGCTGTAATGTTCTTTCCGTCTATGATAACATCACCGGAAGTTGGCTTTTCAAGCAGATTTATGCACCTTACAAGGGTACTTTTACCTGCTCCGGAGAGGCCTATTATTCCGAATATATCTCCGTCCTCAATTTTTAGATTGATGTCGTCCAGCGCAACAATATCTCTGCTTGAAGTCTTATAGGTCTTGCACATGTGCTTTAGCTCAATCACTTAAATCATCTCCAAAAATAGTTTGTATTTTAGAAAAAACAAAAGGGCCGGGAAGCTCGCTTGCTTCCCGGCCCCGAAAATTTAAATTAAAAATTTTCTTTTGATGGCTTTTAGAAAGTCGGCGAACTGGATTTTTGCGCGCGCATCATCATGCACATGTTCATCATGTACATCATAGCCATCATGCTGTTGTTGCTGTTAGATACGAAACGCATAGCTCAGTACGCTCCTTTCAAAACTTTAACTCGATTATAGTTTAGTGAATTACACTTGTCAACAATTTTTTGTGATTTTAGCTAATCTTAACATAATGCAAATGGAAGGTCTGAAAATTTTAGGTTACTTTACAAGATTTTCGCCGATTTTATACACATCGCCTGCGCCAACGGTAAGAATAATGTCACCCGGCGACGCAATTCGTCTAAGCTCGTCTTCAAGCTCGGGGAAGCTGCCGAAGAAGCTGGCCCCATCCACCTTTTCAGCCAGTGATGCAGAAGAAATTCCTATTGTATTCTTCTCTCTGGCCGCAAAAATTTCAGCCAGCAGCAATACATCAGGTCTCTTTAGCTGCTCCACGAAATCGTCAAAAAGGGCGGCGGTTCTTGTATAAGTATGGGGCTGGAATACGAGTACTATACGTTTATAGTTGAGTTTTTCCACGGCATCCAGCAGTGCTCCCAGCTCCCCCGGATGGTGTGCATAGTCATCATAAACATCGGCACCGTTAAATTTCCCCTTAAACTCAAAACGTCTGCCCGCTCCCGTAAATCCGGCAAGGCCGTACTTTACCGCATAGGGCTTAACACCAAGACAGATGGCAGCTGCGGTAGCGGCAAGTGCATTCTTAACATTGTGTTCGCCGGGAACATGAAGGGTAACCTTGGTAAAGAGTCTGCCCTTATACATAATGTCAAACTCACTGTTTGCGCCTATATAGCGTACATTTCTTGCGTAAACGTCAGCCCTGCTGTTAAGACCGAAGGTTATAACCTTCCTGTCAATATTTTTTAAGGTATCCATAGTGTTTTTATCATCACTATTGGCCACTATATAACCGTCGTCAGGAACTCTGGACGCAAAAGCTCTGAAAGAGCGCTCCACATCTTCAAGGTCTTTGAAGAAATCCAGATGATCTGCTTCAATATTCAAAATAACCGCCACAGTGGGGTGAAATGACAGGAAAGAATTATAATATTCACAGGCTTCCATAACTATGGTATTGCCGTGACCTACTCTGTGACCGGCATTAAGCAGAGGCAGAGTTCCGCCTATCATAACGGTAGGGTCTTTGTCGGCAGCCATAAGGATATGGGTACACATGGAAGTGGTGGTGGTTTTACCGTGAGTTCCGGAAATGCACAGTGCATTTGCATAGTCCTTTGATATAGCGCCCCATGCCTGAGTTCTCTCAAAAACCGGAATGCCTTTCTGATGAGCAGCTATTATCTCCGGATTGTCATCATGAACAGCGGCAGTGCGGACAACAAATTCCACATCGTCTGTAATGTTTTCGGCATTATGACCCATGAATATTTGAATGCCCTTTTCTCTCAGGTTTTTAAGATTAGGCCCCTCATTCATATCCGAGCCTGTAATATTTATTCCCATGCCGTTCAAAAGGTCGGCAAGAGAGGACATGGAAACTCCTCCAACGCCTATTAGATGACCTTTTCTGCCGGGGGAAAGAAAGTTTGAAAAATCTGACATATCTGACTCCATTTCAAATTATATAACCGACATCTGAACGTAAAAACGCATGTGCGAAAACGCTGGCAAAAAATCAGTCGGATTTAAGCCCTCAAAGGCTGAGGGTATTGATGTTTAGCTGTCAAAATGTTAAAATGCACATAGAAAGCCAATTTGTATTATAATACCCGTCGGCCTTTCTTGCAAGTAATTCTTATGCTCTTTAGCTTCATAATATTTCATGTGACCAAAATTTTAAAAAGGAGTGAGTCGATGCCTGCCGTTTATCCTCCGAAATATGTAAGAAATATTCTTGTCACCCTTCAGGCCAGAGGCCATCAGGCCTTTCTTGTAGGCGGCTGTATAAGAGACATGCTTATGGGTCGCATACCGCAGGATTGGGACATAAGCACCAGCGCACTTCCGGAGCAGGTTATGGAAATTTTCCCGGATTCTGAGCCTACCGGATTAAAACACGGAACCGTTACAGTTAAGATGAATTCACGCTTGGCAGAGGTCACCACCTTTCGTTCGGAAGGAGCTTACAGTGACCACAGGCACCCGGACATGGTGAGCTTTGTGGGAGATCTAACCACCGATCTAAGCCGCAGGGACTTTACTATGAATGCCATTGCCTTCTCCCCCGACGGTCTTATGGCAGACCCCTTCGGGGGCGTTGCAGACATTGAAAAGCATCTCATACGGGCCGTGGGCGAGCCTCAGCTCCGTTTTGAGGAAGACGCTCTTCGAATGTTCAGAGCAGTCCGCTTTTCTTCCCGGCTGGGATTTGAAATTGAGCAGAAAACCCTTGAAGCCATTCGGCTCAAAGCACCATTGGCAGTAAATATTGCTCCGGAACGGATAAGAGATGAAGTGCAAAAAATTCTTCTGGGTCCCGCTCCCGAAAAGGTTTTTCAGCTTATTGAACTGGGACTTATGGACAGCTATCTTGTTTCACGCCCTCAGCTAATAGACGATGGGGGAAGCTTAACACGCCTTCCGAAAAAGGCTCTTAATCGCTGGACCTGCTTTTGTGTATTGCTGGAAAATTATGGCTGTATTGACTCTGTTGAAGAATTTCTTTTAAAGCTGAAGCTTGACAAAAGAAGCGTAAGGGTGTGCCGCAGTGCCGCCAAGATACTTACGGACCCGGCTTGTCCCCAAACTCCGGTGGAGTGGAAAAGGTTACTCAATAAATACGGGGTTGACGCTGTGAGCTGCGCAGCTGTATGCGGCGACAGGCTTAGAGACGGGAATTATCAAAAACAGCTCAAGGCTGTACTTAAAAGCGGAGAGTGTTTTTCTTTAAAGCACTTAGCAGTTACGGGCAAAGACCTGATGGAGCTTGGCCTATGCGGCAGAGATTTGGGCGAAATGCTACTTTTCCTTCTTGATTATGTTATGGAATTTCCACAGTTTAACAAGCGTGAAATTCTTCTTTCCTTAGCTCAGGGTACGGAGGAATAGATATGGACAGTTGGGATAAGCTTAAAAAAGACTGCGCCGGTTGTCGGCGCTGTTCACTGGGTGATACCAGAAAGCATCTTGTTTTCGGCGACGGTAACCCCAATGCCGAAATCATGTTTATCGGTGAAGGACCGGGAGAGCAGGAAGATATACAGGGTGTACCGTTTGTAGGCCCTGCCGGACAGCTGTTTGATAAGATGATGGAAATGATAGACTTAGACAGATCTAAGGTCTATATAGCCAATATCGTCAAATGCCGTCCCCCCAGAAACCGGGACCCGCTGAATGTGGAGCAGGATGCATGCCATGAATGGCTTTGGCGGCAGATTAAGCTGGTTGACCCCAAAATAATTGTATGTCTGGGAAGAATAGCGGCCCAGGCCATAATAAAACAGGATTTTCACATTACGAAAGAGCACGGAGAATGGTTTAACCTAGAAGGCCGCAGGGTAATGGCAACCTATCATCCCTCCGCATTGCTCCGAGACGTTAACAAAAGACCGGAGGCCTTTATGGATTTAAGGGCCATTAGAAAGGAGATACGCTCTGTCTGTGACAGAACATACTGAGACCCCTATGCTTGATTTTAAACCTATAACAGTCCGGGATAAAGACTGGGTCACCAAAATAGTTATGGCGGAAAACAGTCCCAGCGCCGACTATAATTTTGGAAACATGTACATTTGGGACAAGTACTATAAGCAGTTACTATGCCCCTTTGAAGGCAGACTTCTTGTAAAGCTCTGCTACGAGGATAAACCGATTTTTGTGTATCCCGTAGGTCAAGGGCCTGTAAAGCCTGCCATAGATGTTCTTAGAGAACATGCAGAACAAATCGGATGTCCGCTGGTTCTTGAAGGTGTGACTGAAGTACACAAGGAAATTTTAGAAAAGGAATATCCGGGAAAATTCATATTTGAAGAGAACGAGGAAAGCGCCGACTATATATATCTTGCGCAAAAGCTTTCATCATTTTCCGGTAAAGCTCTTCACAGCAAAAAGAACCACTGCAACCGCTTTGAGGCAGAGCATGAGTGGGAATTTGTGCCGATAACAAAGGAAAATATTCCTGAGTGTCATGAAATGCTGATTTCTTGGATAAATGATAACAGGGAACGTTTGGACGAAAGCATAAGTTTTGAGCTGGAGGCCATAGAAGAGGCTTTTGCCGTATATGGGCAGCTGGATATGGAAGGCGGAATTTTAAAAAGCGAGGGCAAAGTAATGGGATTTTCTCTCGGTGAAATGTCAAATTCCGATTGCTTTAATGTTCACTTTGAAAAGGCCGACCCCTCTGTAAACGGTGCGTATCCCATGGTGTGCCGTGAACTGTGCCGAATGGTTATGAAAAATCATCCTGATTTAAAATATATAAACCGTGAGGACGATATGGGGCTGCCCTCCCTTCGCCGTTCTAAGCTGTCATACAAGCCCGAATATATACTGAAAAAATATTCAGCGAGGTGGAAAGATGAGTAATTTTATCATACGCGAATATGAAGGCAGAGATATAGGAAAGCTCACAGACTTATGGCTCAGAAATTTTGACGACGGGGAACATTTTGTGGGTGAATTTTTTCGGTTGCTTAGAGACATGGGTACAGGTATCGTGGCAGAAATTAACGGCGAAATTGCAGGTGCGGCCTATGTTCTCTGCGGTCAGGAGCTTATTTTAGGTTCAGGCAATCCGTTTTCAAACAATGGAAAATCCCCTGTATGCGGTTATATCTACGGTGTTGCAGTCGATGAAGAATTCAGGCATCAGGGTATTGGCGGTGCGCTTGTTAAGGCGGCTGCTGTTAAAGCCAGAGAGCGTGAAGCGGACGTTGTTACACTTCTTCCTGCTGAAAAAAGCCTTTACGGCTGGTATGAAGAGATAATAGGTGTGAAGTGCGCCCTATACCGGAAAAAGGAGAGGATTAAAAGCGCTCCCTTGGAGCTTTATATGCCTTTAACTTCTACAGAATATATGCTGTGGCGGGAAAACATGCTTAAAGACCGGCCTCATCTGCATCTTTCAAATCCAAGTCTTGAATTTGAGAAAATACTGTGCGCTGAAAACGGCGGCGGTTTTTTCGCAGCAGGCTGCGGAATAGGGGCAGGGTATAAGGACGGAGAGTGCGGAATAATCAGAGAGCTTATCTGTGCAGATGAATCCGAAAGGCATATAGTTGCCGCCTCAATCGGAGCAGCTTTGGGTGTTGAGGAAGTGGAGCTTTACAGTCCCTCTGAGGAGGGTGAACCGTATATTGCCGCAGACAGGGATATACCTAAAGACTGTATCTGGAATCTTTCATTCGACTGAAAATTTATTCATTTTACATTATTGTAACAAAATTAAGCTTTATTATGAAACATCTGAAGGGTATCATAATATTTGCAAGTAAAGATAATTTTCTTTTTCATTTTGTCCTCAAACCATAAAGAAGACGGAGCGGAGACCCGCTCCGTCTTCTTTTTTCGAAACTTTCTTACCGTCCACATATTTCTTGCTCATGTTTATCGGCCGTGTTATAATATATAGTTAGGTACATAATTACAAAGCTTATTACATATGAGATAATCGAGCGCTTATAAAGGAGAATATCATATGAATTTTAAAGCATTTACAGCCATCGCAGTTTGTAAACTTCTCCGTCTTCTCTCAAGGCTTCTACACCGTGGCGGCACCGCCATGCCCGGCAGAATAGCCCTGAAGATATGCCCGGATCTTCTGGGAATTCTTGCCAGGGACGTAAAGACGGTAGCCGTAACCGGTACTAACGGAAAAACCACTTCTGCCAGAATGATAGAAGAGGCTTTTGCGCTGGCAGATATGAGCTACTTTTCTAATAAATCCGGTGCAAACCTGATAAGCGGCATTACAACGGAGTTTGTTATGAACTGCTCTTTAAGCGGCAAAATGCAAAAAAAGTACGCCGTTATTGAGTGCGATGAGGCGGCAGCAAGGCAGGTTTTCAAAGATCTTCAGCCGCAGGTCATAGTGGTGACAAATCTATTCAGAGATCAGCTTGACCGTTTCGGTGAAGTCACTCATACTCTGGAAAATATAAGGGAGGGCATAAA